>NZ_JBRRDR010000027.1:0-61065 GCF_056759755.1 Stenotrophomonas sp. STEN046 | reverse complement strand
GCGGGCGTGGGGGGGGGGGGGGGGGGGGGGGGGGGCGGCGGCGGGGCCCCCCGCCTCCCCACCCACACCCCCCCCCCCCCCCCCCCCCCCCCCCCCCCCCCCCCCCCCCCCCCGCCACCCCACGGAATGCAGCTCTGGCTCTGGCTTTGGCCGTTGCATTGAGCAGGTGCAGGGCGCAGCCCTGCCGAACAACCCCCTACTTGCGCGGCAGGTAGGTGACCAGTGACAGGTCGTGCCGGCTCTCCGGCACCAGCGCCACGTACTGCAGCTCCAGCAGCCCACGTGTCGGATGGTTCAGTTTCTTGGCGCCTTCGTCGAACCGGCGCACATCATGCTCGGGCCACCACTGGCGGAACTGCTCGCTATGCGCACCGATATCCTCGGCCAAGGCCAGGAACGGCGCCTTGTCCGGTGCCTGCGCCATCGCCGCACGGAAGCTGGCCAGCAGACCGCGGGTCATCTCTTCCCAGTTGAGGATCAGCGTGCGGTAGGGCGGATACAGGAACATCAGCCGCAGCGTGTTGCGTTCGTGCGGCGCCAACTGCCCGTAATCGACGAACAGGTCGGCGATGGCCGGGTTCCAGGCCAGGATGTCAAAACGGGTAGTGCGCACGTAGGCCGGGATCGGCTGCATGGCCTGCACCAGTTGCCGCAGGCCGTCGGTCACCGTCTCGTCGGGCGATTCCAGCGGCATCCCGTAACCGGACAGCGCGAACGCGTAGGCGCGCTCGTCATCGCTCATCCGCAGCACCTGCGCCAGGCGCTCCAGCACCTCGGGCGAGGCACGCACTTCGCGGCCCTGTTCGATCCAGGTGTACCAGCTGACGCTGACCCCGATCGCCAGCGCCACTTCCTCGCGCTTCAGGCCCGGGGTGCGCCTGCGTCCACCGCCCAGCCCCAGGGTGGCCGGATCGACGCGGGCACGGCAGGCCTTGAGGAAGCCTCCCAGTTCCTTGCGTTCGCTTTCGCTGCGCATCATCGCCCCGCCCTGCAGGCAGCGCGTTCAGCGCGGGACGCGATCAACGTCCCACGCCGATCGGCCCGGGCAGCGGGCATTGCCGCTGCCGCTGGCCAGGCCTCAGGCATCGATGCGCTTGGAGCCCACCGCCAGGCCGGCTTTCAGGCTGGCCTCGACGAATTCGTCCAGGTCGCCATCAAGCACCTTCTGCGTGTCCGAACGCTCGATGCCGGTGCGCAGGTCCTTGATACGGCTCTGGTCGAGCACGTAGTTGCGGATCTGGCTGCCCCAGCCGATATCGGACTTGGTGGCTTCCACCGCATCGCGTTCGGCATTGCGCTTCTGGATTTCCAGCTCGTAGAGCTTGGCGGCCAGCATCTTCATCGCGTTGTCGCGGTTCTGGTGCTGGCTGCGGCCGGTCTGGCAGGCCACGACCGTGTTGGTCGGGATGTGGGTGATACGCACCGCCGACTCGGTCTTGTTGACGTGCTGACCACCCGCGCCGGACGAACGGTACACGTCGGTGCGCAGGTCGGCCGGGTTGATGTCGATCTCGATGTTGTTGTCCACTTCCGGCGACACGAACACCGAGGTGAAGCTGGTGTGGCGGCGGTTGTCCGAATCGAACGGCGACTTGCGCACCAGGCGGTGCACCCCGGTCTCGGTCTTCAGCCAGCCATAGGCATAGTCACCTTCCACGCGCAGCGTGGCCGACTTGATGCCGGCAACATCACCACCGGACACTTCCATCAGCTCGGTCTTCCAGCCGCGCGATTCGCACCAGCGCAGGTACATGCGCAGCAGGATCTCGGCCCAGTCCTGGGCTTCGGTACCACCGGCACCGGCCTGGATGTCGACGAACGCCGGGGCGGTATCCATCTGCCCGGAGAACATGCGCTGGAACTCCAGCTTCTCCACGTGTGCCTGGTGCTTGTCCAGGTCGGCCACAACGGCCAACGCGGTGTCCTCGTCCTGTTCGGATTCGGCCAGCTCCAGCAGTTCGGTGGCGTCGCTCAGGCCTTCCAGAACCGCTGCGATGCCGCCCACGGTCTTTTCCAGGGTCGAGCGCTCGCGCCCCAGGTTCTGGGCGTACTCGGCGTTGTTCCAGACGTCGGGGCTTTCCAGCTCCCGCGTTACTTCTTCAAGACGCTCTTTCTTGGCGTCGTAGTCAAAGATACCCCCGGAGCGACAACACGCGATCGGTCAGATCGGCGATGCGCTGGCGGACAGGATTCAGTTCGATCATGTCGGCGGTTATGCATTCAAAAGATGACTGTCAATGATACCGCAGGCCGGGGGTGCCCGGAATGAGGGGATCAGGCCCCACCCAGCGCCTGCCGCAGCAACGGCAGCTGGCGCCGGCTGCAGGGCACTTTGGCCCCGTCGGCCATGTGCAGCAGGGCCTCGCCGCCATCCAGCGGTTCGATCGAGCGCAACTGGCCGCGATGGATCAGCCAGCTGCGGTGCGGACGCAGGAACACGGCAGGGTCCAGCCGCTGCTCGAGCACGGCCATGGTGATCCGCAGCGGGTAGTCGTGCCCGCGCACCCGAAGGTTCACATAGTTGCCGGCCGCCTGTGCGTACTCCACATCCCCGGTGGCGACCAGGAACTCCTTGCCCAGCTTGCGCACCAGGAAGTGCTGCGGACGTTCGACCGGCTCCACCGGCGGGCCGACATCGGGCTCGGTCAGCAGGCTCGCCTCGCCCTGCCGGCGCCGGCCGAACCAGCTGGCAAAGTGCTCCAGGGCCACGAACAGCGCAAAGGTGCGCACATCTTTCAGGTATTCGTACGCAAAACGCTCCAGCCAGCCGGCATCGTCCTGGTAACGGTAGCCCAGCGATGCATAGGCCAGATGCCGCAGCAGCATCATTGCCGCCACATGCAGCAGCGACCAACCGACGCTGGCCAGCAGGTACACCGGCAGCCGCCGCTTCCAGGTATCTGCGTGCAGCGGCCAACGCTCGCAGGCCCGCCACAGCAGCGGCAGGGTCAGCAGGATCGGGACGAGGCTGCTGAACTCCCAGATCATCGGCTCCCACAAACCCAGATCGGCACCACGGCGACCGGCATCCATCACTTCGACCAGCGCGTTGGTCACCGCCGAGACCGACAGGATCGCCGCCCATAGCAGTAGACGGGTTGACGTACGCCAGCGCGGCGGGCGGCCTGGTGCCATTGCGTGATCCATCGGGTTGCGGTGCTCCAGCGTGCCTCAAGGGACCGAGGGTAGCGGCTCCATTGGTCCCACCACCTCCGCCATTGGTCACTGCGCCAGTGCCAGCGGCCCCTCGGCGCTGGCAGCACAGGCCGGACGGCGTCAGGTTGGCATGACTTTCCGGCACGCCACGACCATGACCCGACGCCACGACATCGACGCCCTGCGGGTGTTCGCCTTCGCCCTGCTGATCCTCTACCACACCGGCATGGCCTACGTGGACGACTGGGGTTTCCACCTCAAGAGCGTGCACACCGCTGAATGGCTGCAGTGGCCCATGGTGTTCGTCAACCGCTGGCGGATGTCGCTGCTGTTCCTTATCTCGGGCATCGCCATCGCGCTGATGCGGCCGGAAGGCAGGCTGCTGCGCTTCGCCGGCCTGCGTACCTGGAAGCTGCTGCTGCCCCTGCTGTTTGGCATGTTCGTGATCGTGCCGGTCCAGCCGTACTGCGAAGGCGTGGCCAACGGCCATGTGGCACCGGGCTTCGTCCACTTCCTGCTGCGCTACTGGCAGGTGCGGCCGTGGCCGGAAGGCAGCTTCGCCGGATGGCAGTACGGCATCACCTGGAACCACCTGTGGTATCTGGCCTATCTGTGGAGCTACACCCTGGCACTGGCCCTGCTGATGCCGTTGCTGGGGTTGGCAGCGGTACGCAAGGCGGTCGCCGCCGTTGCAGCATCGCCAACGTTGCTGATCGGGATACCCTTCGCCTTGCTGCTGGCCTGGGTGCTCTGGCTGGAGCCGGTCTATCCGTCCACCAATGCGCTGCTCGGTGACTGGTACCAGCACGCGAAGTACGCCACGGTATTCCTGGCCGGTTACCTGTTCGCCCGCGAGCCGGTGTTCTGGGAACGCGTGGTCGCCCTGCGCCGGATGACCCTATGGCTGGCGCTGGCAGCGGTGGGCTGGTACCTCGGGCTGCGTGTGCTTGGCCAGGTGCTGCCGCCGGATTCGCCGCTGCGGCAGTGGCCCGAACCGTTCTGGGACCTGCAGGTCCGGACCACGCAGTCGCTGTACGTCTGGACCGCGCTGCTGACCATCCTCGGCTGGGGCAAGGTGTTCCTCGACCGCCCGTTCCGCTGGTTGCCGTACTGCACCGAGGCCATCTATCCCTGGTACATGCTGCACCAGAGCCTGATCATCGGCCTGCTGTTCCTGCTCAAGCCGCTGCAGCTGGGGCCGTGGATGGAACCGGCCCTGCTGCTGGCCGGCACCATCGGCGGCTGCCTGCTGATCCATGAACTGCTGATCCGCCGCTCGCGCTGGCTGCGCCCCCTGTTCGGGCTGCGTGCTGATCGCAACGGCGCAGTGAGCGTCACGCAGGATCACAGCGCCGGCCGCCGGGCATGGCCCGGCGCTACCGCACCTCGAACTCGCCCACCAGCACGGTCTCGGCGCGATCCTTCAAGCGCATCGTGACCATCTGGTCCTGCTGCTTCGGCGTGCCCCAATGGGTGCTCAGGCGCAGCATCAGCGTGGTGGCACCGGTGACCAGCTGTTGGCGGTTGCCGAAGTAGTTCGCCTCGACCTTGTACTTGCCTGGCTTGGCGTTGCGCAGCGAGAACTGCTCCGGGCCATAGCCGCCGGTGAAGTCCTGCGACATCTGCCCGCCCTGCCAGGTCAGCCGGTTGCCGTAGTAGGCGCGCTCGCCGTTGGGGTCGGTCACCCACAGATCCATGTCGCTGTTGTCGGCATCCCAGGCCAGTACAACGCGCAGGTCCAGCGGCATCGCCTGCAGCAGCCGCGGGTCGATGCCGGTGGTATCCAGCCGCGGCTTGCTGCCGGCAACCAGGTTGGTCAACTCATCCAGTGCGATCAGCGCCACGCCGTCGAACCGGCCGTCCCAGGGCCGCACCACCACCTGGTACAGCGGCGCCAGCGCCTGTTGCGGCTTGCCGGCCGCGGCCAACGCAAGGCCAAGATCGCGGAAGCTCTGCGGTTCTTCCTGGCCCATCGCCAGCACCTGCTCGAACACCGGCACTGCCAGCGCAGGTGCCTTGGCCTGCAGCAGGCGATAACCGAGCACGCGCAGCAGGTGGCGGTTGTCCAGGTCCATCTCGGCCAGGTTGGACAGCACGCGCAGCGCAAGATCGTGCTGCCCCTGCTCGATCAGCAGGTCGGCCACATCCAGGAAAAAGGCACTGCTGTCGGCCTGCGCATCGCGCTCGGCCAGATAGCGGTCATACAGTTGCGACGGCGGGCCCTGGCGCAGGCGACGCGCTACCGGTGAATCGGGCTGCCAGGCGGCCAGCTGGATGCCGAGCTTGCCACTGTTGGCCGCCGCCGGTGCATCGGCAACCGAGCCGGTAAGCGTAACCATGTCCAGCGCCGCGCTGGGGGCCGGTGCAGAACGTCGCGCCCGCGCGCTGGTGGCCTCCATGTGCCGCTCGGGAGCGGCTGCCATCGGTGCAGGCGGCGGCGGAGGCGCGGCCAGCATCGCCACCGGGGCGGCGGCATAGCTGTCAGCAGCGGCAATCTCCAGCGCTTTGGACTGCGCCGGCGCATCCTTGGGCCAGCTGCGGTTCCACCACTGCTGGCGCTCCTTCCATTGCGCCGCAACCCGGTCCAGGCGACGACGATCCTCGGCAGCGCGGTCGGCCACCTGGCGGGCGAAGCGCTGGTCATAGTCGGCCCGCAGGGCACCGGCCGGGCGGATCGCATAGCGCAGGTAGTCGTCGAGGGTTTCCAGCACGATCAATGAGGTGTCCGGGCCAACCAGACCGAACTGCTGTGACAACTGCTGCATGGCCTGGCGGTTGCCGCGACGGTCCACAGCAAGCTGCTGCAGCCGTGCCTGCGCCCACAAGCCCGCCAGCAGGGCGCCGTCGGCGCTTCGGGTGGTGGCCGGCAAGGCCTGCCACGCGCCGCCATCGATGCGCACCCGCATCGGCACACCTTCGGCCGCGAGCCGGGCGTGCAGCCACAGCCAACCGTCAGCCAGGCTGCGGCGATCGATTACCACATCCTGTACGCCGCGCCCTGCATCCACCTGCACGTCCGCCGGCATCGACAGCAGCTCACGCGCGGCCGCATCGATATCGCTGCCCAGCGCAATGAAGCTGCCGTGATGCGATTCGCTCCAGCCACGCAGGCGTGCGCTGTCGGTGCGGGCACCGGCGCTGCTGATCGCAAACAAGCGCTGGTCGCCTGCCAACGCCGGCATCACGTCCGGGCCATAGGTCAGCAGCCCATCGCTGACCAGCACGTATTCCTTCACGGCGGCCTGCGGCTGCCAGTTCGCAAGGGCACTGGCGCCGTCCGGGCGCACCGCGATCAGCGCCTGCCGCAGCGCACTCCAGTCGCCGCCACGGATGCGGAACTGGCGGACCGGTTCAGGGCGGTCGCGCAGTACGGTCAATGCAACCATACCCTCGCCCATCGCGGTGAAGTAGCGGTCCAGCAAAGCAAACTCGCGGGCGCGATCACGTTGCCCGGCCGAGCCGGAGCCATCCCACAACAGGCCAACCGCCGAAGCCACGCTGCGCTGCCAGGCGCGCTCGGGCAACGGCAGCTGCGCCAGCAGGTAGTGCCCGTCCTGCCATTTCGCGACCTGGACCTGCGCGGTGCGCGCTGCAGGCAGCGTCCATTGCAGCTGCGCCGGCAACTGCGCGCCGCGCCCCTGCCATTGCAGGGCACCATCGGCGATGCGGAACGGTGCGCTGCCGGCATCAACAGGGCCGGGCGTGTGAACCTTCAGCTCCACCGCAGCGGCGCCGGCGGCAAACTGCAACGGCAGCGTCCAACGCCAGCCCGTGGCCGCGAACGCCAGGGGTTCACGCAGCACCAGCTGCACACGGCGGCTGCCACCAGCCGGCAGCGGATACACGCGCAGGCGGAACTGGTTGCCGGCGGTCTGCTCCAGCAGGCCGGGGTCGACGCCACGGCGGGCGATCTCTTCGAAGACCTGGCGGCCACGATCCTTGGGCACCGGCACCGCCTCGCGCAGCTCGCCATTGATGTCGAGCGCGAAGCCGCTGATCTGCTGGCCTTCGGCCAGCGGAAACTGCAGCTCGCCCTCCAGCACGCGGCGGTTGGGATTGTGGAATTCCAGGGTGATGCGGGTCTGCGCGACGCCGGCCTGCAGCTCGCTTTCGATGCGGGCGGTGCGCAGCTGCACCGGCTGCTCGGCGCCTGCGGCGATCAGCAGCGGGGGCGTCCCCGGCGGTGGCGATGGGCGACGCGACGACTGGGCGGAGGTCGGCCAGGCGAGCAAGGCCAGCAGAAACACGATGCAACAACGGGCGAAGGCCATGACAGGACTCCAGTGGGATCGTGATCGGTTGAACGCACCACCGGCGCGGATGGGGTTGAGGCTGTCCGACGCTGGCGATCAGCAGCACCTGGGCGCACCATGTACGGCTCACCATTACCCCGCAAGGATGCCGATGCGTTCCGCCCTGCTCTACCCCCTGATTGCCCTGGCCTGGCCGGTGGCCGCCGCGCTCCCCTCCGCGCCGGAAGGCATCTACTTCCAGCATCACGATTGGGTCGTGGCCTGCGACAACACCCGCACCTGCCGTGCCGCCGGTTACGCCAGCGGCGATGACAGCACCCTGAGCGTGCTGCTAACCCGCGATGGCGGTCCCGGCCAGTCGGTGCGCGGCCGTCTGTCACTGCAGCCGACCGATGGCCAGCCCACCCCCAAGGGCGCACTGCACCTGCGCATCCAGCAACGCGACCTCGGCGCACTGCCAGCAGGCAAGGATGCGGGCACCTACGCGCTGGACGCGGTGAAGATCGCCGCGCTGCTGTCGGCGCTGGTGCGCGAGGGCGGCATCAGCGTTGTCGATGCCGCTGGCCACGCGTGGCCGCTGTCGGACAAGGGCGCCGCAGCGGTGCTGCTGAAAGCCGATGAATTCCAGGGCCGCATAGGCACGACCGGTGCACTGGTGCGCAAGGGTACGACGCCCGAAACGAGCGTACCGGCTGCGCTGCCGCGGCCGGTGGTGCGCAAGGCCGCGACGCAGGCCTCGGTGACGGATGACCCGACCTTTGCCAGGCTCGCGACCTCGCCTGCATTGCGTGCCGCCCTGCGCGCGACGCTGAAGGAACCGAGCTGCGAAGGCCTGCTCGATGCCGATCCGGACCTGTCCATCAGCAATTCGCCGCTGGAGATCCAGCGCCTGGATGCCAAGCACCTGCTGGTGAGCGTGCCGTGCTGGCGCGCGGCCTACAACACCGGCGATGGCTTCTGGGTGATCCAGCCGCAGGCGCCGTACCAGCCACAGTGGGTGACCAGTGATGCCATCGACTATGACGACGGCCAGATTGCGGGCGGTCAGAAGGGGCGCGGGCTGGGCGACTGCGGTTCCGAGCAGACCTGGACCTGGGATGGGACGCGCTTTGTTGCCACCTCTTCCACCAGCGGCGGCCTGTGCCGTGGCGTGCCCGGTGGCACCTGGGAGTTGCCCACGCGCGTGACCGACGTACGCTGACCCTTCCCGAGCGGTAGCGCCGGGCCACGCCCGGCGAGCGCTACGCCGGCAGGCAGTGCTCGACGATCAGCTGGATCGCGCTGCCGCCGCGGTAGTCATCGCAGGCCAGACGGTAGGCCAGGTGCACGTGGCGACCGGGCGCATTGCCGTTCCAGCCGCCGAAGTGGATTGCATTGAGCGTGCCCGGTACGCCGGGCAGGCGCAGTTCCAGCTTCAGGTGGCGCTCCTTCAGCACGCGCCAGTTGGCCACTTCGAAGTGGCCATCGAACAACGGTTCGGGGAAACCCTGCCCCCACGGCCCAGCCAGCCGCAACGCATCGGCATGGCGATGGTCCAGCTCTTCCGCGGCCAGTTCGCCATCGCTCAGTACCTGCTGCTGCAACGCCGCCGGGTCCAGCAGTTCCAGCACCGTGGCAACGAAGGCGGCTTCGAAGGCGGCGAGGTGCTCCAGGCGCATGCTGAGGCCAGCGGCCATCGCGTGACCGCCGAAGCGTTCGATCAGGCCTGGATGGCGGGCATCGACCAGTGCCAGCGCATCACGGATATGCAGGCCGGGAATCGAGCGCGCTGAGCCGCGCAGCGTGTCCGCGCCCGGTTCAGCAGGTGCGAAGGCCACCACCGGGCGGTGCAGCCGGTCCTTCATCTTCGACGCAACCAGGCCGACCACGCCCGGGTGCCAATCGGCATCGAACAGGCACGCCGCCACCGGCCGCTGCCCGGCGGTATCGAGCACCACGCGTGACAGCGCCTGCTCGGCATCATCGGTCATCGACTGCTGCACCGCGCGGCGTTCGGCATTGATCTGCTCCAGCGTCTGCGCGATCTCGCGCGCCTGTCGCGGGTCTTCGGTCAGCAGCAGCGCGATGCCCAGCGCCATGTCCTCCAGCCGCCCGGCCGCGTTCAGGCGTGGACCCAGACCGAAGCCGATATCGGTCGCGGTCAGGCGCGCGGCATCGCGGCCACTGGCCTCGATCAGTGCCTTCAGGCCCACACAACCCTGCCCGTTGCGCAGACGGCGCAGCCCGGCACTGACCAGGGCGCGGTTGTTGGCATCCAGTGCGACCAGATCCGCCACGGTGCCGACGGCGACCAGGTCCAGCAGCGTGGTCAGGTCCGGGCCCTTGCCATCGGCGAACACACCGGCTTCGCGCATCTGCCGGCGCAGCGCCATCAACACGTAGAAGATCACGCCCACGCCGGCCAGCGATTTGCTGGGGAAGGCGTCGCCATCAAGGTTCGGATCGACGATGACATCGGCCGACGGCAACTGCGGGCCGGGCAGATGGTGGTCGGTGACCAGCACCTGCCAGCCCCGCGCCTTGGCGGCGGTCACGCCGGCGTGGCAGGCGATGCCGTGGTCGACGGTCACCAGCAGATCCGGCTGCAGCGCAGCCAGTTCCTCCACCAGCGATGGCGACAGGCCGTAGCCATGCACCATGCGATTGGGCACGGCGTGGAAGACATGCTGCGCCCCCAGCATGCGCAATCCGCGAACGCCGACCGCACACGCAGTTGCACCATCGCAGTCGAAATCGCCGACCACCAGGATGCGCTTGTCGGCGGCGATGGCGGCCACCAGCAGGTCCACTGCCGCATCGATGCCGGTCAGCAGTTCCGGCGCATGCAGGCTGCCCAGTTTCGGCAGTGCCAGCTCCGGCGTATCTGCGCCACGTGCGGCATACAGCCGCGCCAGCAACGGCAACGTGCCGTCCGGCCAGGTGCCCGGCGCTGCGGGATCGCGGCGACGGATTGTCGGGGTGTCGGAGCTGGGCTGCGCAGCATCGGCGGCAAGGGACATCGGCATCGCCGGGTTGCGGAAGACCGGTGCATGATACCGCGCGCGGCTTGTCAGGCTCTTCCCGGGCTTGGCGCAGGCGTGGTGATCACCCATGCTTGCAGGGTCATGAAAGGGAATTCTGCATGTATCGCCCGCTCTCCTTACTGCTTGCCAGCATCCTGTTCCAGGCTGTCGTCCACGCCGCGCCCGCGCCGCTGGAACCGGGCATCGAGTTCGTGCACAACGACTGGTTCCTGGCCTGCGACAACACCGGCACCTGTCGCGCGGCCGGCTACAGCGCCGAGAATTCGCCGGGCCTGCTGGCTCTGATGCTGGAACGCGCCGGTGGCCCCGGCACGACGGTCACGGCGCGGCTGCGGGTGGGTGAGGACGGCGACAGCGCGATGCCGGAAGGCCCGCTGCGGCTGCGCGTGAACGGGCGCGACCTGGGCCCGGTGGAGGATACCGGCGCCGCAGAAAAGGTGATGCTGCGGCCCGCGCAGGTGGACGCCCTGGTGGCCGCCCTGCCCGGCCAGGCACGGATCGAGGTGATCGACGGCAAGCATGCGCTCTGGCCGATTTCTGATCGCGGCGCTGCAGCCGTATTGCTGAAGATGGATGAAACACAGGGACGCGTGGGCACGCCCGGCGCTCTGGTGCGCCGGGGAAAGCGTGCCGAAGCCAGTGTTCCGGCCGCACTGGACATGCCGGTGATCGTGCGCGGCCGATTGGCCGCTGCCCGGCCCGGTGATGCCGCGCTGGCCGGAAGTGAAGCACTGCGGGATGCGCTGATCGCCGCCCTCGGCGACAGCGACGACTGCCCGCGTCTGATCGAGTACAAGGGCACCCCGGAAATGGTGATCGAGCGGCTGGATGACAGCCATGTGCTGGTGCAGGCGCTGTGCCAGATGGGTGCGTACAACTACAGCAATGGCTTCTGGATCGCGCGCGATCAACCACCGTTCTCAGCGAAGACGGTCACTCTGGAAGCGGAGAGCTTTTCGCGCGAAGAACGCGCGCTGTCCGCACGCTATAAGGGCCGCGGCATCGGCGACTGCGTTTCAGGTACGGACTGGACCTGGGATGGGCGCGCCTTCCGGCTGAGCAGCGCCTTCAGCACCGGCCTGTGCCGTGGCATGCCGGGCGGGCACTGGATGCTGCCGACGCTGGTGAGCGAGGTTCGTTGAATGCGCTCCCCTGCTCTGCCGCAATTGCCGCTGTTCGTGCTGGGATTGCTGGCGACAGCTTCGCCTGCCTGGGCCGCGGTTCCGGTTGGCGCATCGTTCGCCGAGGGCGACTGGTTCATGGTCTGCGACAACACGCGTGCCTGCCGTATTGCCGGTGTCGGCGCCTCCGCGCCGCTGAGACTGGGCGCGCTGATCGAGCGCAATGGCGGGCCTGGAGAAGCGGTGGAGATGCGGCTGGTACTCGCCCGCGACGACGCTGACGACCCCGAAGCACAGGCGCAGTCACCTGTTGGCGCACTGCAGCTGCAGCTGGACGGAAAGCATGAGGGCAGCATCGGGGCAATTGAATCGGCCACGGAGCATGCAAAGCTGAGTCCGGCTCAAGTGCAGGCATTCAGCGCCGCCCTGATCAGGCAATCCCCCATCAGCATCATCGATGGCAAGGGGCAGGCATGGTCACTGCCTGCATCCGGCGCCGCTGCGCTGATGCTGAAGATGGATCAGATCCAGCAGCGACTGGATACGCCCGGCGCACTGGTGCAACGTGGAAACCGGCCGGAGTCGAGCGTGCCGCCCGCCCTGCCGAAGCCGCTGCTGGCCATCCCATCCAAGCGCATGCCACCGCGTGAGGACGATGCGCGTCTGGGCGAGCGCGACGACCTGCGCCGCCTGCTCAAGCCCGGCAACAAGGCGGACTGGGCATGCGCTGCGGATGTGCCGCAGACCAGCGCGCCGTCCATCGCCATCCAGCGGCTGGACGATCATCACGTGCTTGCCTCCGTTGTCTGTCACATCCCGGGGTTCAATGTGCCGGGTGGGACGTGGTCGATCAACGACCAGCCGCCGTTCAATCCCGTCTTCATTACCCAGGGCGCACTTTTCCCGCAGTCGCTGGAGCTGATGTACCTTGAGGAAACCGTGGAGACCGACCGCGATCGCTGCGGAACGGGGCGCTACTGGGCATGGGATGGACAGCGGATGCGGCTGAGCATGGAATACGTCGGCGGCACCTGCAGTGGCACCGGGGCTTCCACCTGGCGGCTGCCGACCTATATCACTGAATTCCGATAGGGCATCCGCCGGGCATGGCCCGGCGCTACTGCAATCGTGGGCATCCGCCGGGCATGGCCCGGCGCTACCGCAATCGTCGGATTCTACCGGGCATGGCCTGCGTGCGCAGATTGCCTCAGGCGTCGTGCAGTTGCCGTGGTTTCTTCCAGAACTGCCAGCGCTGGCCCTTTTCCAGCTGGAACTGCAGGCCGTCTTCGAAATCCAGCACCAGCCGCTGCAGTTCGCCACGCTGCAATGCCGCCAGCAACGGTCGGATCGCATCGTTGCCGAGCTGCTGCAGCGAGCGCAGCTGGCGCAGGTCCACCAGTGCATCCACCGACTGCTCGCCATCCACCGCCACACCTGCGGCATTGGCCAGGCCCTGCAGCAGCGCATCGCGGCTGCGCACCTGCGCATGCGCGGTGCTCACCGACACCGGCATCACGCCACCGCCCCAGAACCACAGCGAATTGATCGGCTGCTGGCCCTGCGCGGCACGCTGCTGGTTCCAGGAATGGTTGTGCAGCAGCACCTGTGCTTCGGTCAGGAGAGCACGCCAGCGGCGGCCCGCTTCACCTTCGGGCAGGTGCGAGAACAGATCGTCACCCAGCACGTCATCTGGGCTGTCGAATACCGGCAACTCCATGTCGATGGGCAGCCGCAGGTACCAGCGCGCCGGATCAGGTGCATCCAGCACCAGACCTGCGTCGGCAAACAACGGCTGCAGCAGCGGCAACAACGCCAGGCTGTCGGCCAGTGTCGGCCGCAGCGTTTCGCCATGGCCCATCATCCGCGCACCGTGCATGTCCGGCACCATGCAGGCCGGATCGGCGCGCAGCCAACAGGCGCCGGCGGCGTCGCCGACGTCACGCTGACGGGTCAGCGCGGCCACCGGCCAATGCGGTGCGGCCACGCTGAAATGCCGCTGCAGCTGCGCCCGCTCGCCCGCTTCCCCCTGCGAGGTGGTGGCGCGGCCCAGGGCGCGCGCCACCACATCAGGCAGTGCAGCCACCGCAAAGCGGCTGCGTGCAGGCAACAACAGGGTTGCCGTTGCCACCGGTCAGTCCTGGTAGCTGACGCTGACGATCTCGTACTCGCGCTGGCCGGCCGGTGCATCGATCACGATCGAGTCACCCTCCAGCTTGCCGATCATCGCGCGCGCAACGGGCGACGAAATCGCGATCAGGCCCAGCTTGATGTCGGCCTCGAGGTCGCCAACGATCTGGTACTTCTTCTCTTCGTCGCTTTCCACGTCGGCCAGGGTCACGCTGGCACCGAACACCACCTTGGAGCCGGCATTGAGCTTGCTCACATCGATGATCTCGGCGTGCGACAGCTCGCTTTCCAGCTGCTTGATGCGACCTTCGATGAAGCCCTGTTCCTCGCGCGCGGCGTGGTACTCGGCGTTTTCCTTCAGGTCGCCGTGCTCGCGTGCCTCGGCGATCGCGGCGATCACCTTGGGACGCTTCACCGACTTCAGGTGATCCAGTTCATCGCGCAGACGCTGCGCGCCCTTCATGGTGATGGGGGCTCTCATGCATTCAACTCCTTGTGCAGTTCCTGCAGCGACCAGACAGGGCCGGTGCCACGGAATTCCAGTGAATCCACCAGCGCCTTGGCGCCGGCAATGGTGGTCGAGTAGGTGACGCGGTGCTGCAGCGCCTCGCGACGGATCGAGAACGAATCGTTGATGGCCGAACGACCTTCGGTCGTGTTGACGATGTAGACGATCTCGCCGTTCTTGATCGAGTCGACGATGTGCGGACGGCCTTCAACCACCTTGTTGATGATCTCGCAGTCCATACCGTGCTGCTGCAGCCACGCGGCGGTGCCACGGGTGGCAACCAGGCTGTAGCCACGTGCCAGCAGCGCCTTGGCCACCGGCAGCACGCGCTTCTTGTCCGGGTCACGCACCGATACGAACGCCTTGCCAACCGGCGGTGCCTTGATGCCGCCGGCTTCCTGCGCACGCGCAAAGGCGGCGTTGAAGCTGCGGCCCACGCCCATCACCTCACCGGTGGAGCGCATTTCCGGCCCGAGGATCGGGTCGACGCCCTGGAACTTGGCGAACGGGAAGATCGCTTCCTTCACCGAGTAGTAGTCCGGCACGATTTCCTTGGTCGCGCCCTGCTCGGCCAGGGTCTTGCCGGCCATGCAGCGGGCGGCGATCTTGGCCAGCGGCATGCCGGTGGCCTTGGACACGAACGGCACGGTGCGCGAGGCACGCGGGTTCACTTCCAGCAGGTAGATGGTGTCATCACCCTCATCGCTGGTCTGGATGGCGAACTGGGTGTTCATCAGGCCCACCACGTTCAGGGCCTTGGCCAGCTCCACGACCTGGCGACGCAGCTCGGCCTGGGTTCCAGCCGACAGCGAGTACGGCGGCAGCGAGCAGGACGAATCGCCCGAATGCACGCCGGCTTCCTCGATGTGCTCCATCACGCCACCGATCAGCACGTTGCCCTGCGCATCGGCAATGATGTCCACGTCCACTTCCACGGCGTTGTCCAGGAAGCGGTCCAGCAGCACCGGCGAATCGTTGGACACCTTCACCGCATCGCGCACGTAGCGGGCCAGGTCGGATTCGCCGTAAACAATTTCCATCGCACGGCCACCCAGCACGTAGCTCGGGCGCACCACCAGCGGGTAGCCGATCTCGCGCGCCAGCAGCAGGGCTTCCTGGTCGTTGCGGGCGATGCGGTTCGGCGGCTGCTTCAGGCTCAGCTTGTCCACCAGCTGCTGGAAGCGTTCGCGGTCTTCGGCCAGATCGATGGAATCGGGGCTGGTGCCGATCACCGGCACGCCGTTGGCTTCCAGCGCGCGCGCCAGCTTCAGCGGGGTCTGGCCGCCGTACTGCACGATCACGCCCTTGGGCTGTTCCAGCTCGACGATTTCCAGCACGTCCTCCAGGGTCAGCGGTTCGAAGTACAGGCGGTCGGAAGTGTCGTAGTCGGTCGACACGGTTTCCGGGTTGCAGTTGACCATGATGGTTTCATAGCCATCCTCGCGCAGCGCCAGTGCGGCGTGCACGCAGCAGTAGTCGAACTCGATGCCCTGGCCGATGCGGTTCGGGCCACCGCCGAGGATCATGATCTTGTCGCGGTTGGTCGGCGCGGCCTCGCACTCGTCCTCGTAGGTCGAGTACAGGTAGGCGGTACCGGTGGAGAACTCACCGGCGCAGGAGTCCACGCGCTTGTAGACCGGGCGCACCTTGTGCGCACGGCGCAGCGCGCGGATGGCCGCTTCGTTGGTTCCGGTCAGCTGCGCCAGGCGGGCGTCGGAGAAGCCGGCGCGCTTGAGCTTGCGCAGGCGCACCGCGTCCAGGGCGTCGATGCCATCGGCGGCAACCGAAGTCTCGGCGGCGATGATCTCTTCGATCTGGTCCAGGAACCACGGGTCGATGTAGGACAGGTTGAAGATGTCATCCACGCTCATGCCGGCGCGGAACGCGTCGGCCACGTAGAACAGGCGCTCCGGGCCCGGCGCCTTCAGCTCGCGGCGCAGGGTCTGCAGATCATCTTCGTTGCCCAGGTCCAGGCCGGTCGGGTCGAAGCCGACCTTGCCGGTTTCCAGGCCGCGCAGGGCCTTCTGCATCGACTCCTGGAAGGTGCGGCCCATCGCCATCACCTCGCCCACCGACTTCATCTGGGTGGTCAGGCGCGAGTCGGCTGCCGGGAACTTCTCGAAGGCAAAGCGCGGAATCTTGGTGACCACGTAGTCGATGGACGGCTCGAACGAGGCCGGGGTCAGGCCGCCGGTGATCTCGTTCTTCAGTTCGTCCAGGGTGTAGCCCACGGCCAGCTTGGCGGCGACCTTGGCGATCGGGAAGCCGGTGGCCTTGGAGGCCAGCGCCGAAGAACGCGACACGCGCGGGTTCATCTCGATCACCACCACGCGGCCGGTGTCCGGATTGATGCCGAACTGCACGTTCGAGCCGCCGGTATCCACGCCGATCTTGCGCAGCACGGCGATGGAGGCATCGCGCAGGCGCTGGTATTCCTTGTCAGTCAGGGTCTGTGCCGGGGCCACGGTGATCGAGTCACCGGTGTGCACGCCCATCGGGTCCAGGTTCTCGATCGAGCACACGATGATGCAGTTGTCCGCAGTATCGCGGACCACTTCCATCTCGAACTCCTTCCAGCCCAGCACCGACTCTTCCACCAGCACTTCGGTGGTCGGCGACAGTTCCAGGCCGCGGGTCACGATTTCGATCAGCTCTTCGCGGTTGTAGGCGATGCCGCCGCCGCTGCCACCCAGGGTGAAGCTGGGGCGGATGATGGTCGGGTAGCCGACGCGGGTCTGGATCTCCAGCGCCTCGTCCAGGGTGTGGGCAACGGCGGCGGTCGGGCACTCCAGGCCGATCTCGCCCATGGCCACGCGGAACAGCTCGCGGTCCTCGGCCATCATGATCGCTTCGCGCTTGGCGCCGATCAGTTCGACGTTGTACTTCTCCAGCACACCGTTGTCGGCCAGGTCCAGCGCGCAGTTCAGCGCAGTCTGGCCACCCATGGTCGGCAGCAGGGCGTCGGGCTTTTCCTTGGCGATGATCTTCTCGACCGTCTGCCAGTTGATCGGCTCGATGTAGACGGCGTCGGCCATCTCCGGGTCGGTCATGATCGTGGCCGGGTTGCTGTTGACCAGCACCACGCGGTAGCCCTCGTCACGCAGTGCCTTGCAGGCCTGGGCGCCGGAGTAATCGAACTCGCAGGCCTGGCCGATGACGATCGGGCCGGCACCGATGATGAGGATGGTCTTGAGGTCAGTGCGCTTGGGCATTTTCTTCTCTAAGTCAGTACAGCGTGACAAGGGGGAGTGATCGCACGCTGTCGATCAGGAAATCTCTTCGGGTTTCAGCACGATCCGGCACTGCTCCTGCAGCGGCTTGGCCAACTGCGCGTCCAGATCCTCTGGAATGGCCGGCCCGCTTTCGAACGACGCCACCATGCGGCGGTACGCCGGGCTGTCGATGAAGGCGGCAAGCTGCGCGCGGTCGGTGCCGGCCAGACCGGCGCCGGCCTTGGCCTCGGTGTTGTCCGGGGTGGAATTGGCGAACGTGGTCGCCAGGGCCTTGCCCGCCGGCGTGGCCAGGAAGCGCGACCATTCGGCGATCACCACGTCGCCATCGTTGCCCAGACCGGTGATGATCGAGCGGCGGAACTGCGCATCCAGCAGATCGCGCACGGGCGCCTGCGCGCACTTCTGGTCAGCGTCCGGCAACGCTTTCAGTGCCGGTGTGTTGTCGATCACCAGGCTGGCCATGCTGGTACCCAGCGAGCCCATGCCCAACGTCTTGGCCACCGCCGCCACATCGGCGTCGGCGGCGGGCGCAGCCTGCGCCACACCCGCGACACACCACAGCAACGGCAGGAGGGCCAGGCTGCGCATCAAGCCTTCGCCTCGGCCATCAGGGCGACGAAACGATCGAACAGCGGACCGACGTCGGTCGGGCCCGGCGAGGCTTCCGGATGGCCCTGGAAAGAGAACGCGGGCACATCGGTGCGGGCGATGCCCTGGTTGGTGCCATCGAACAGCGAACGGTGGGTCACCCGCAGGGTGGCCGGCAGGCTGGCTTCATCCACCGCAAAACCATGGTTCTGCGAGGTGATCATCACCCGGCCGCTGTCCAGATCCTGCACCGGGTGGTTCGCACCGTGGTGGCCGTGGCCCATCTTGAGGGTCTTCGCGCCCGAGGCCAGGCCCAGCAGCTGGTGGCCCAGGCAGATGCCGAAGGTCGGGATCTTCACGTCGATGAAGGACTTGATCGCAGCGATCGCGTAGTCGCACGGTTCCGGGTCACCCGGGCCGTTGGACAGGAACACGCCGTCCGGCTTCAGCGCCAGCACTTCGGCGGCCGGGGTCTGCGCCGGCACCACGGTGACCTCGCAGCCGCGCTCGGCCAGCATGCGCAGGATGTTGGTCTTCACGCCGAAATCGTAGGCCACGACCTTGTACTGCGCCGGCACGCTGACGAAGGCGTTGGCATCCAGATCCAGCTGGCCCTCGGTCCAGACGTAGCTTTTTTCAGTGGTGACGACCTTTGCCAGATCCATGCCCTTCAGGCCGGGGAACTTGCGGGCCGCTTCCAGCGCCTTCTCCACATCGATGTCGCCAGCCATCAGCGCGCCGTTCTGGGCGCCCTTCTCGCGCAGGATGCGGGTCAGCTTGCGGGTGTCGATGCCGGCGATGGCGACCACGCCACGCTGGATCAGCCAGTCCTGCAGCGACACCTGGCTGCGCCAGTTGCTCGGGCGGCGCGGCACATCGCGCACGATCAGGCCGGCCGACCACACCTTGGACGCTTCATTGTCCTGGTCGGTCATGCCGGTGTTGCCAATGTGCGGATAGGTCAGCGTGACCATCTGCCGGGCGTAGGACGGGTCGGTCAACACTTCCTGGTAGCCGGTCATGGCGGTGTTGAACACCACCTCACCGACGGACAGGCCGGGCGCGCCTACGGATTCGCCCTCGAATACGGTGCCGTCTTCGAGGACGAGGATTGCGGCTTGGGTCACGGAATTCTCACTTTGGCTACCGAGGGGGTGCCGAAGTCACGCCTGCGCTTCACGGAAATCCGGTTGCAAAAAAGCGCGGACGTACGGTCTGGGACCGGTCCGGCTTTCGTGATTCGGCGAGTGCGAATTGTAGCGGTGCCGGGGCCAGCGCGCCAGCGGTTATCGCCATTCATGAACAGGCGATTGCGTATTCATTTCAATCCGGGGGCGTATGTGGCCCCCGCACCGGCCTTGGTAGCTGCCAACCTTGGTTGGCACCTCCGGGAAACGCTGCCAACCAAGGTTGGCATCTACCGGCCACATGGGACCGTTACCGGGGCCCGTCCAGCAGGTCCCGTACGCGGTAGCTGCCTGCCGCCCGGCCCTGCAGCTGGCGCGCGGCAAACAGCGCCCCGCGGGCGAAGATGTCGCGATTGGTGGCCCGGTGCACCAGCTCGATGCGCTCGCCCAGGCCGGTGAACTGCACCAGATGCTCGCCCACGATGTCACCGGCACGCAGGCTGGCATACGCAGGCTCTGCCCCGCCGCGCTGCGCCGCCGCGCCCAGCGTCAGGGCCGTACCGGAGGGCGCGTCCTTCTTCTGCGTGTGATGGGATTCAACGATGTCGCAGTTCCAGCCTGCCAACGCCTGCGCCGCACGCTCGACCAGTTCGTCCAGCACCGCCACGCCCAGGCTGAAATTGGATGCCCACACCAGCGGGATCTTCGCAGCCGCAGCGTCCAGCGCCTGCCGTTGCGCGCTGGAAATGCCGGTGGTGCCCGACACCAGCCCCGCACTGCGCTCGACGCACAGCGCCAGCAGGGCATCGAAGCCCTCCGGCAGGCTGAAGTCGATCGCCACATCGAACGGCGGCGCACCGGGCAGCTCGCTGGCGGCAAAGAACGGCACGCCATCGATCACCCGCTGGGCCGGCGCGCGGCCGGTCACCGCCGCAACGATCTGCAGCGCATCGGGATGGTCGGCCGCCAGTCGTAACAGGGCCTGGCCCATGCGCCCGGAGGCACCGTGAATTAGCAATCGCAGGGGAGTCTGGTTCATGCACGCAGGCTAGCGGCAGCACGCATGGTCCGGCAAGCGTCGTCGCTGCTACGCTGCGTGCCCTTTCATGCGCCGGCCGGCCCCTCATGCACCTCTGCCAACCGCCCGTGCGATCCATCGATGCCGACGCAGCGCTTGCCAGCAGCACGCCCTGCGCGCGGATGCAGGACTGAGACGATGCGCATTTCCGACGTCACCCGCCGCACCGGCGCCAGCGCCAAGGCGATCCGCCTGTACGAAGCGCGCGGCCTGCTGCCGCCGGTGCCACGCCTGAACCGCTACCGCGATTACAGCGAGCAGGATGTGGCCTGGGTGCAGTTGATCCGCCAGGCGCTGGGGCTGGGCATCGGGCTGGCCGCCATTTCCCGTCTGCAGCTCCCCGATGGCCAGCTCGATTGGCCGGCGGTGCTGGCGCTGCTGGAACGGCAGCGCACGACAATCACCGCCGAACGCGCACGGCTTGCGCGCGTCGAGGCCGAACTGCAACAGGTCAGCGACGAGCTTCAGCGCTGGCTGCGGCAGGGTGACGGCACCTGCGTGCTGGAACCGGCCGGCTGCCCGGCCAGCGTTTGACTCTGCCCCTGGGGCATAGCGCACCGTCGCCTGCTTTCCAGCATTCGAGGTTGCCGTGTCCCGTTCCATCCTGATCCTGCTCGGCCATCCCGACCGCGACAGCCTGTGCGGCGCCCTCGCCCAGCGCTACGCCACCGCCGCTGAAGCGGCCGGTCACCGGGTGCGCCTGATCGCCCTGGGCGACCTGCAGTTCGACCCGGTGCTCCACCACGGTTACCGCCAGATCCAGGCACTGGAACCGGACCTGATGGATGCCGCCGACGCCATCCACGCCTGCGACCACCTGGTGCTGGTCTACCCCACCTGGTGGGGCGCGATGCCGGCGTTGCTGAAGGGCTTCTTCGACCGCGTGCTGCTGCCGGGCTTCGCTTTCCGCTACCGGCGCGATTCGGTGTGGTGGGACCGCCTGCTGGCCGGCCGCAGCGCGCGGGTGATCACCACCCTGGATACGCCGCCCTGGTACTACCGCTGGATCTACCGCGACCCGGGCATTGCGCAGATCCGCGCCACCATCCTGGAATTCTGCGGCATCCGGCCTGTGCGGGTCAGCCGCCTGGGTGCGGTGCGCAACAGCACACCCGCGCAACGGGAGCGCTGGTTGGCGCTGGCAGCGGCGTTGGGCGCACGGGCCAGGTAGATCCACGCCATGCGTGGATGGACTGAAAAGCGTGCGAACCAAGGTTCGCACCCACCGGGCGGGTTCGCACCCAGCAAAGCCCGGGTCAGTGCTGCTTGGGCGGGGTCGGCCCGCAGCTGTCACAGCCCCCGCAGGCGCCACCGCCGCCACTGGCCGGCGGCGCGATTTTCCGCCCCAGCGCCTGCATCCAGGCCGCGCGTCCGGGCTTGAGCAGGGCCAGCGCCAACGCACCGCGCAGCCTGCGAACGGTGCCGGGCGCCTGCTTCTTCAGCACCACCCACGCACTGACCAGCACGGCCACCGCGATGATCAGGTACTGGATCAGCAGGCCGGCGTCCATCAGCCGCCCCCCAGCGCCACGGTCACCTGGTAGGTGATCAGCGCCGCCACATAGGCCGCAGCGAACAGGTAGAACGCCGAGAAGCCCATCGTCTTCCACGAGTTGGTCTCGCGCTTGATGGTGGCCAGGGTGGAGATGCACATCGGCGCGTAGATGAACCACACCAGCAGCGCCAGACCCGTTGCCAGCGACCAGCCGTCCGCCACCACCGGCGACAGGGCCGAGATCGCCGCATCATCATCGGCAGCCGACAGCGCGTAGACCGTGGCCAGTGAAGACACCGCCACTTCGCGTGCGGCCAGGCCCGGGATCAGCGCGATGCAGATCTGCCAGTTGAAGCCCAGCGGCGCGAAGATCGCGGTCATCGCATGGCCGATCTGGCCGGCATAGCTGTAGTCGATGGCCGGCATGGTGGCGTCGGCCGGCGCGCCGGGGAACGACAGCAGGAACCACAGCAGGATGGTCAGCGCCAGGATGATGCCGCCCACGCGCTTGAGGAAGATCATGCCGCGCTCGTACAGGCCCACGGCCAGGTCGCGCGGATGCGGAATGCGGTACGACGGCAGTTCCAGCATCAGCGGATGCTCGCTCTTGTCGCGGCGCCATTTCTTCATCACCCACGACATCACCAGCGCGCTGAGGATGCCGGCCACGTACAGGCCGAACAGCACCAGGCCCTGCTGGTTGAAGATGCCGACCTTGCCGGCCGGAATGAACGCGCCGATCAGCAGCGCATACACCGGCAGGCGCGCCGAACAGGTCATCAGCGGCGCGACCAGGATGGTGGCCAGGCGGTCACGCGGGTCCTGGATGCTGCGGGTGGCCATGATGCCGGGCACCGCGCAGGCGAAGCTGGAGAGCAGCGGGATGAACGATCGTCCGGACAGGCCGGCTGCCGCCATCATGCGGTCGAGCAGGAACGCGGCACGCGGCAGATAGCCCGATTCCTCCAGCGCCAGGATGAAGGCAAACAGGATCAGGATCTGCGGCAGGAACACCACCACCCCGCCCAGGCCGGCGATGATGCCGTCGGTCAGCAGGCTGGTGAGCGGCCCGGCCGGCAACACGCTGGCGGCCAGTTCACCCAGCCAGGCGAAGCCGGCTTCGATGCCATCCATCAGCGGCGTGGCCCAGGCGAACACCGCCTGGAAGATCAGGAACATCACCACCACCAGCGTCATCAGCCCGAACACCGGGTGCAGCAGCCAGCGGTCCAGGGTGTCATCGATCCTGGCGGTACGGGCCGGCATGCGCACGGCCGCGGCAAGGATGCTGCGCACCTGCGCGTGGTAGTCGCCGCCGCTTTCAATCCCGGCCAGCGGTGCGTCCAGGTGCGGCACCATGGTGTCCAGGCGTTCGACCAGGGCGCGCGCGCCCTGCTTGCGTACCGCCACGGTTTCCACCACCGGCACGCCGATCTCGCGCTCCAGCGCGGCCACGTCGATCTGGATGCCACGCCGTTGCGCGGCGTCGACCATGTTCAGGGCAATGATCATCGGCTTGCCCAGCTCGCGCAGTTCCAGCGCGAAGCGCAGGTGCAGGCGCAGGTTGGTGGCGTCGATCACGCACAGCAGCACGTCCGGTGCTGCCTCGCCCGGGTAGAACCCCCGGCACAGATCGCGGGTGATCGCTTCGTCCAGGCTGGCCGGATGCAGGCTGTAGGCGCCCGGCAGGTCGAGCACGGCGAACTCGCGGCCGGATGGCGCACGCAGGCGGCCTTCCTTGCGTTCAACCGTCACGCCGGTGTAGTTGGCCACTTTCTGCCGGCTGCCGGTCAGCTGGTTGAACAGCGCGGTCTTGCCGCTGTTGGGGTTGCCGACCAGCGCGATGCGCAGGGGAACGGCGTGGGCGGCGGGGGTCATGCGCGGTGCTCCTGGCTGGCGGGGTCGATCAGCACCCGCTTGGCTTCACTGATGCGCAGCGCGAAGCGGGTGAACCCGACCTGCACCAGCAGCGGTTCGCCGCCCACCGGGCCCTTGGCCACCAGGCGCACTTCCTCGCCCTTGACGAAACCCAGCTCACGCAGACGGCGGGCGATGGCATCGTTGGCGTGCAGGTCCTGCACGGAATCGACCAGGGCCGAGGCGTGCAGCGGCAGTTCGGACAGCGTCATCTAGCGTGTTCTCTGCTGGATGTAAATGGTTCTCGATTCTAACATTCCCGCGTCGCGTCATGGCCCATGACCAATGGCCCGCTATGATCCGTACAGGTATGGAGTGAACCTGGAATCCCATGAACGATGCTTTGCAGATCGAGCGCTCCGGCGCTGTCCTGACCCTCTGGCTGAACCGGCCGGAGCTGCACAACGCCTTCGACGCCGGCCTGATTGCCCGGCTGACCGCCGCGCTGGAGGCCGCCGGCCGCGATGACACGGTGCGCTCGGTGGTGGTGGCCGGCCACGGCGCCTCTTTTTCCGCCGGCGCCGACATGCAGTGGATGCGCGGCATGGCCTCGGCCAGCGAAGCCGACAACCGCGAGGACGCTCTGGCCCTGGCACGGCTGATGCGCACCCTGGACGAGCTGCCCAAGCCGACCCTGGCGCGGGTCCACGGCGCAGCCTTTGGCGGCGGCGTCGGCCTGGTGGCCTGCTGTGACATCGCCATTGCCAGCAGCGCTGCCCGCTTCGGCCTGACCGAGAGCCGGCTGGGCCTGCTGCCGGCGGTCATCTCGCCCTATGTGATCGAAGCCATTGGCACGCGCCAGGCCCGCCGCTGGTTCGCCACCGGCGAGCACTTCGACGCCGACACCGCGCTGCGCATCGGCCTGATCCACCAGCTGGTGGAGCCCGAGCGGCTGGACGAGGCGGTGCAGCGGCAGCTGGCGCTGCTCGACAAGGCCGGCCCGATCGCTGCGGCCTCGGCCAAGCAACTGGTCCGCCAGGTACGCGACAGCCATGATCGCGACACCCTGGACCGCGACAATGCCGCCCTGATCGCACGCCTGCGGGTCTCCGCCGAGGGCCAGGAGGGCCTGGGCGCTTTCCTGGACAAGCGTGCCCCGCACTGGGTTACCGAGGCCTGACATGCTCGACCACATCGGTTTGAACAGCGGCGACCTGCCGCGCAGCAAGACCTTCTTCCTGCAGGCGCTGGCGCCGTTGCAGATCGGCCTGGTGATGGAGGTGAGCGCCGAGCAGACCGGCGCCCACGATCACGTGGGCTTCGGCAGGGAAGGCAAGCCGTTCTTCTGGCTCGGCAATGCCTCACCCGCCAGCCAGGGCGTGCATGTGGCCCTGGCCTGCAGCGACCGCGCCCAGGTCGATGCCTTCCACGCGGCCGCGCTGGCCGCCGGTGGCCGTGACAATGGCGCGCCGGGCCTGCGCCCCTGGTACCACCCGCATTACTACGCCGCGTTCGTGATCGATCCGGACGGCAACAACATCGAAGCGGTCTGCCACCTGCCCGGCTGACCGGCCTCCCATCAACACAGGCGTGGCCGTTTCCCCGGCCCGCCTGCGTATCCCTGTTGGCAGCCTGGTGAAGAACCGGGCCGCCCCCGTTTTCCAGGAACCGTCGTGATCCCAACCGCACCTGCCCGCCCCGCCCATCCCGCCCTGCCCGCCGTGGCGGTGCTGCAATGAGCGATTTCGTCCGCATCGTTGAAGTGGGACCGCGCGACGGCCTGCAGAACGAAAAGCAGGCCGTTTCCACCGCCGACAAGATCGCGTTGATCGATCGCCTGTCGGCGACCGGGCTGCGCACGATCGAAGCCACCAGCTTTGTCAGCCCGCGCTGGGTACCGCAGCTGGCCGACGCCGCCGAGGTCTATGCCGGCATCCATCGCCACGTCGGCATTGCCTATCCGGTGCTGGTTCCGAACGAACAGGGCTATGACCGCGCGCGTGCCGTGGGCGTGCAGGAAGTGGCGGTGTTCACCGCAGCGTCGGAGGCGTTCAACCGCACCAACACCAACGCTGGCATTGATGAATCGCTGGCCCGTTTCGAACCAATCCTGCGCCGTGCCGCCGCCGATGGCGTGCGCGTGCGCGGCTACGTGTCCACCGTGCTGGGTTGCCCGTATCAGGGCGAGGTGCCACTTGCCGATGTGGTGCGGGTCGCCCGCGCCCTGCACCAGATGGGGTGTTACGAAATCTCGCTGGGCGACACCATCGGCGTCGGCACCCCGCGCAAGGCCCGGGCGATGTTGCAGGCGGTGGCCGCTGAAATTCCGATGAGTGCACTGGCCGTGCACTTCCACGATACCTACGGCCAGGCCGTGGCCAACATCGCCAGCTGCCTGGAGGAAGGGGTACGCGTGGTCGACAGCGCGGTGTCCGGTGCCGGCGGCTGCCCGTACGCCAAGGGCGCCAGCGGCAATGTCGCCAGCGAGGACGTGGTGTACCTGCTGCAGGGCCTGGGCCTGGCGTGCGGGGTGGATCTGCCCGCACTGGCCGAAACCGGCCGCTGGCTGGCCGGGCTGCTCGGCCGCGCCACTGCCAGCCGCGTCGGGCAGGCGCTGGCGGCGACATGAACGACAGCGGCCCGCGCGACCGTCCGGCCATCGGCGATGCTTCCGCCGCAACCGACCTCGCGCTGGCCGCTCTGGATGCCGCGCTGGCCGCTTCACCGCCAGCAGCGCAGGCCAGGCTGCTGCGGCAGGCGCGGCAGGCGCTTGCCGATGCCCAGCAACGGGCGCTGGACACCCAGGCCCGCTATGCCGCTCTGTTTGACGCGGTGCCCGACCCGGTCAGCATCCTCAGCGCCGAAGGTGTCGTGCTGGACGTCAACCGCGCCGGCATCGTTGCCTATGACCGCCCGCGCGAGGACATCGTCGGCCAGCCGATCGAGCTGCTCAATCCCGACCTGCCCAGCGACCATCTGCAGCCGGTCTGGGAAGCGCTGAACCGCGGCGACACCTATGTGATCGAAGTAACCAACATGCGTGGCGATGGCAGCCGCTTTCCGGTGGAAGTGCATTCGGCCGGCTTCCAGGACCGCGGGCAGCCCTGCATCGTCGCCGTCGCCCGCGACCTGAGCGGACGCTGGCGCGCGGAGTCGCGCTACCGGCTGCTGATGGAATCGATCGACAAGGGCGTGATCCTGTTCGACCGCGACCTGCGCGTCCTGTCGGCCAACCCGGCGGCACACCGCATCCTTGGCCTGACCGGTGGCGGCGTGGGCCTGAATTCCATGCTCGATCCCGAAGCCTGGATCGTGGTCGACGAACATGGCCACCCCCTCACCCATGCGCAGTGGCCTACCAACCGCTGCTTCCAGGCCGGGCGGATGATCCGCAGCACCATCATCGGTCTCTACCACCGCCCACGCGGACGCATGCTGTGGTTGTCCACCACCAACGTGCCGGTGTTCGGCAGCGGCTGTGACCAGGCCGACCATGTGTATGCGATGTTCAGCGACATCACCGAGCTGAAACGCAACAACACCCTGTTTTCCCGCGCGCAATCACTGGCCCACATCGGCGGCTGGGAATGGGATCGCGGCCTGCAGCGGTTGTACCTGACCGACGAGGCACGGCGCATCGTCGGCCAGCCACTGGACCTGGAAGACATGCCGGACCTGCTGGACTGCCTGCGCAGCGATGACCGCGCCGCCCTGCAGCAGGCTCTGGCCGAAACCATCGAGCACCGCAGCAGTTTCGGCCTGGAACTGCAGGGCCAGCGCCGCGACGGCCACTCGTTCTGGATACGCATGATCGGCGAAGTCTCTGCCGGCGATGTCGATGCCGCGCGGCTGACCGGGACGGTGCAGGACATCACCGAACGCAAGCAGGCCGAAGAGACCCTGCGCGTACAGGCGCGCACCGACCCGCTGACCGGCATCATGAACCGCGATGCGGTACTGGGCGACCTGGGTGTGCGCATGGCCAGCCCCAGCCATGACCGTGTCGCCGTGCTGTACATCGACCTGGACCGCTTCAAGGTGGTCAACGACCTGCTGGGCCACAACGCAGGCGACGAGCTGCTGGTGGAAGCCACCCGGCGCATCGCCACTGCAATCGGCACCGAAGGCCTGCTGGCCCGCTTCGGTGGCGACGAGTTCCTGGTGATCTGCGACCTGCGCGACCAGCCTGACCAGGCCGAACAGCTGGCAGAGCGCATCACCGCAGCGTTTTCCACACCGTTCCAGCTGGGCAGCGACGAGTTCCAGGTCACCGCCAGCATCGGCATCGCCTGCGCACCGCGCGATGGCACCGGCCCGCAGCAGCTGATCCAGAACGCCGACACCGCCATGTACGAGTGCAAGCGGCGCACCCGCAACGGCTGGCAGGTGTTCTCGCCGGAGCTGGCGCAGCGCCAGCACGATCGCCTGCAGATCGAAAGCCGCCTGCACAAGGCGCTGGACGGCGACGAATTCCACCTGGTCTACCAGCCGCAGGTCAACCTGCGCAGCGGCGCAACCATCGCCTGCGAAGCACTGATGCGCTGGCACAACAGCCAGCTGGGGCAGATGCGGCCGGATCTGTTCATCCGCCATGCCGAGCACACCGGCGATATCGTGCGCATCGGCCAGTGGGCCCTGCGCGAAGCCTGCAGGCAGGTGCGGCAATGGCAGGACGATGGCCTCGGCCTGATGCGGGTGGCGGTCAACGTGTCCTGGCGCCAGTTCGTCGGTGAAGACCTGGCGCGCTGGGTGCGCCAGGTACTGGACGAGTTCGGCCTGCCCGGCAGCGCGCTGGAACTGGAATTCACCGAACGGGTGCTGATCGAGGATGCACCGGACACCCTGCGCACCTTCGCCCGCCTGCGCGAGATGGGGGTGATGCTGACCATCGATGATTTCGGTGAAGGCTATAGCGCACTGAACTACCTGCGCCGGCTGCCGATCCATGGCCTGAAACTGAGCCAGCTGTTCGTCGAAGGCATTCCGCGCAACCGCTCCGACGTGGCCGTGTGCGAAGCGGTCTGCGCGATTGCCCGCAGCCTCGGCCTGGGGGTGGTGGCCGAGGGCGTGGAGACCGAGTCGCAGCGGCAGTGCCTGCTCGACCTGGGCGTCACCGTCGGCCAGGGCTACCTGTTCGCCCATGGCCTGTCGCCCACCGAGTTCGAACGCCGCCTGCGCCGCTAGCACCCCGCCTGTTCGCCTGTGACTGTTCCGGTTTGCAGCAGCGCACAACGGCGGCCGCCCCGGCTTCCGTTAGAATCGGCGGTTCTTGAACCTGCAGGACCGTGCAATGCAGCTGTCTTCCGTACGTGCCGTGATCACCGGCGGTGTCTCCGGCCTTGGCCTGGCCGTGGCCGAGCACCTGGTCGCCAACGGCGGCAAGGTCGCCCTGTTCGACCTGAACGACGCCAAGGGCGCCGATGCCGTAGCCGCACTGGGGCAGGACAACGCCCGCTATTTCAACGTCAACGTCAGCGATGAAGCGGCCGTTTCGGCAGCGATCGACCAGGCCCATGATTTCCTCGGTGGCCTGAACGTGGCGATGAACTGCGCCGGCATCCTCGGCGCCGGGCGCGTGCTGGGCAAGGAAGGCCCGATGCCGCTGGCCGGCTTCCAGGGCACGGTGATGGTGAACCTGGTCGGCAGCTTCAACGTTGCCAAGGCCGCGGCCAACCGCATGCAGCACAACGCAGCCGGCGTGGACGGCGAGCGCGGCGTGATCATCAACACCGCCAGCGTGGCCGCCTATGAAGGCCAGATCGGCCAGGCGGCGTACTCCGCCTCCAAGGGCGGCGTGGTGGCGATGACCCTGCCGATGGCGCGCGAACTGTCGCGCTTCGGCATCCGTGTCAACACCATCGCCCCGGGCGTGTTCTGGACCCCCATGGTCGATGGCATGCCTGAAGCGGTGCAGGAATCGCTGGCCGCCTCGATTCCGTTCCCGTCGCGCCTGGGCAAGCCGGAAGATTTCGCCAGCCTGGTCGGCCATGTCCTCGGCAATACCTACATCAACGGCGAGACCATCCGCCTGGACGGCGCCACCCGGCTCGCTCCGAAGTGATTCCCCCCGGGCGCCGGGACGGCGCCCTCCCCCAACGACCAACATCATCATGAAAGCCAACGACATCAAGAAGGGCAACGTCGTCGAGTTCAACAACGGCGTCTACCAGATCCGTGACATCGAACGCAGCTCGCCGCAGGGTCGCGGCGGCAACGTCCGCTTCCGCTTCATCATGTACAGCGTGCCGGGCGGCAACAAGCTCGACGCCAGCTTCGATGCCGACGACAACCTGGTCGAAGTCGAACTGCTGCGCCGCCAGTCCACGTACTCGTACAAGGACGGCGATGCCTTCGTGTTCCTGGATGACGAGGACTACACGCCCTATACCCTCGATGCGGACGTGATCGGCGACGACGCCGGCTACATCACCGACGGCCTGACCGGCATCTACGTGCAGGTGATCGACGAGCAGCCGGTGGCCATCCAGCTGCCTGCCTCGGTGGTGCTGGACGTGATCGAAACCCCGCCGGAGCTGAAGGGCGGCACCGCCACCAAGCGTCCCAAGCCGGCCAAGCTGAACACCGGCATTGAAATCATGGTGCCCGAGTACATCGTCAACGGCGAGCGTGTGCTGGTGAACACCGCCACCGGCGAATTTGCCGGCCGTGCCGACTAAGCGCCTCGCGCTGGTCGCCTGCCTGTCCCTGCTTGCGGCGTGTTCGCCGCAGGCAGCGGACAGCACCGTCGATACCGCGCCGGATGTTGCGATCGCCGATGCTCCCGGCCCCACCGCCGATGCGGCGGCGGCCACCCCGCCCGACAGCATCGACGCCTTGGAACAGGCCCGCGCGAAGGCTGGTTGTGCAGTGCCGGACGACGTGTATTTCCTGGAAGACATCCAGATCTACTGCAGCATGCCCGCCGACGTGCAGGCCTTCCTGGCGCGTGAGAACACCTGCCAGCACTTCGCTGGTGAAGAACCTTACGACGACGAGCGGCGGCGTGAACTGGATGCGGCAAACGCGGAGTTCTGCGAGGGCCGCGAGAAGAACTTCGATGACCTGGTTGCCCGCCATCGCGATGACTGCACGATCCGCCAGGCACTGATCGAGGTGAACCAGCGCTACGACCTGTCCTTCGATCTGGACCTGCAGCCCTGCAAGGCGTAACACCGGGCCTGCCCGGCCAACGGTAGCGCCGGGCCATGCCCGGCGAACGCAATTACCTGCGGCCGAAATTGCCGCAACCGTGGTACTGGCGCGTGCCCACCGCCAGCATCGCCCTGGCGTCGAACGATTCACCACTCATGCCGTCCTGGCAGGTGGTGCGCTGGAAGCTCAACTTGATGTCGGTGCCATCGGCCGCCTTGCCTGCCCAGCCATCGGCCCCGGCCGTCGGCTTGGCCACGGCGAAGCGGCGCTCACCATAGTCCACTTCCACCTGCAGGCCCGGTGCATCGCCGTCGACAACGGCCAGCCAGCCCGGTTCATTGCCGGTGGCGCGGAAGGCGGCGGCGCCTGCGCTGCCATCGCCTTCGGCAGCTTCCACGGCCTGGCACTCGCGGTCCGCCTCGCCCTTCAGGCCGAGCAGCGCCTGATCGCTGCCGCGCGTCCAGAACGTGTTGCCCTTGCCATCGGCGTACTTCGCACCGGATGCCGCACGCTCGGAGGTCATCGCGAACGTGCGCTCGCCCACCACCACGGTTGCGGCATCTTCGCCATTGAATGCAGCGCGCACATCCACATCGCCGCAGCGATACAGGGTTTCGCCGCCCGCCAGGCTGTCAACCGGCGTAGCGGTGGCAACCGGCGTGGCAGTGTCAGCCGGCGACGCTGCCGCTTCACCCGCAGCGGCGGTAGACGTCTGCGCGGGCTGGCACGCCGCCAGTGCAAGTGCGAGGGAGGCAGCCAACAGACTGGGAATGACACGCATGGCTCGACTCCTTGTCGAAACTACAGGGACCATGGACCCTATCATCTGCACCCGAATGGAGCCTGAAAGGCAACGGCCCCCGTTCAGCCTGCAAGCACCGCCATCGACAGCAGCTGTGCGCCACTCACTCCCGAGCAGCAGGTCCAGACCCGCAGCAGACGCAGGCGCTGCACGTGCTCCCGTCCACGCCAGTGGACATGCAGCTGGACATCGCTGGACAGCAGCGCGAGGCGGCCACACAGCAGCGATTCCACGGCGTGCACCTGCAATGCGTGCACCTGCAGGCGCCCTTCCAGCCAGTCACCCAGCCAGGGCAGCTCCAGCATCCGTGCGCCCTGCCCGTCCATCATGAACAACACCGGCGACAGCAGTGCGGCGGCTCCAGCCCTGTCACCATCCAGCAATGCGTCGCGCAGCTGCTGCTCAAGCAACCGCAGCTGCGCCTCGTACAGATCCTCAGTACTCCTGCCTTGCATCCGCATTTCCTCCCGGCATTGGCTGCCGTCGACGCAGGCGCTGGGCAAGCCAGTGCTGCGCGCCCTGCACCACCACATAGAACACCGGCACGAAGAACACCGCCAGCACCGTCGCGCTGACCATGCCACCGAACACGCCGGTACCAATCGCCTGCTGGGTTTCCTTCGAAGCCCCCTGCGCCAGCATCAGCGGCACCACGCCCAGCGCGAACGCCAGCGAGGTCATGACGATGGGCCGCAGCCGCAGCCGCGCCGCTTCGATGGTCGCCTCGACCAGGCCTCGTCCCTGCTGCTGCAACTGGCGCGCGAACTCCACGATCAGGATCGCGTTCTTCGCCGAAAGACCGATCACGGTGATCATGCCGACCTTGAAGAACACATCGTTGGGCATGTCACGCAGCAGCACCGCAGCCACCGCGCCCAGCAGGCCCAACGGCACCACCAGCATCACCGCCAGCGGGACCGACCAGCTTTCATACAGCGCCGCCAGTACCAGGAACACCACCAGCATCGACAGCAGCAGCAACCACGGCGCCTGTGCACCCGATTCACGCTCCTGCAGGGACTGGCTGGTCCATTGCAGGGCAAAACCAGCCGGCAGCTGCCGGGCCAGGCGCTCCATTTCCACCATCGCCTGGCCGGTGGACACGCCGCTGGCCGGGGCCCCGGACAGATTCAATGCCGGGAATCCCAGGTAGCGCTGCAGCTGCAGCGGTGCTTCGGTCCAGTGCGGCGTGATCAGCTCGGACAACGCGACCATGCCGCCTTCGCTGTTGCGGACATACAGTGCCAGCACATCCTCCAGCTGCATGCGATACGCCGCGTCGGCCTGCAGGATGACCTGCTGCATGCGCCCGCGGTTGGGAAAATCATTGACGTACTGCGAGCCCATCGCCGCTGACAGCGTGGCACTGATCTCGGTGAATGCCACGCCCATCGCTTCGGCCTTGGCACGATCGATATCCAGGCGCACATTGCTGCCTGCCGGCAGGCCATCGGCATGCACCTCGGCCAGCAGCGGACTGGCTTGTGCCAGTTTCAACAGCTGCTGCAGGGCCGCGCGCAACTCGGCCTGGCCCTGGCCGGTACGCGCCTGCAGGGCCAGCGAGAATCCGGACGAGCGACCGAGGCTGTCGATCGCCGGCGGCATCACGCTCATCACCTCGCCTTCGGCCACACTCGCCATTGCCTGCTGTGCTGCCTTCACTTCTTCCGCTGCGGTGCTGCCGGCGCGTTCGCCCCAGTCCTTCAGCATGGTGTAGTTCAGCGCTGCGCTGGGGCCCGAGCCGGAGAAGCTGTAGCCCAGAATGGCCTGGTTGGAGGCGATGCCCGGCCGCCCGGCAACGTGCTGCTCATAGGCTTCCACCACGGCCAGGGTGCGCTCGGCAGTCGCTTCGGCTGGCAGCTGGATGGAGGTCATGAAGTAGCCCTGGTCTTCTTCCGGCAGGAACGCCCCCGGCAACCAGTGCAGACCGATCAACAGTGCCACCACCAGTGCGGCAAACACCCCCATCACCCGTCCACAGCGACGCAGCAGCGCCGCTACCGCCTGCTGGTAACGACCCGTCATCCGCTCGAAGCCACGATTGAAGGCACCAAATACCCCGCCGCGACCGTGATGGCCAGGCGTGCCCGGCCGCAGCAGGGTCGCGCACAGCGCCGGGGTCAAGCTCAACGCCAGCAGCGCCGAGAACAGGATCGACACCACCATGGCAACGGTGAACTGGCGATAGATCGCTCCCACCGAACCACTGGCCAATGCCATCGGAATGAACACCGCGGTCAATACCAGGGTGATGCCGATCACCGCGCCGGTCAGCTCACGCATGGCCCTGATCGTCGCCTCGCGCGGCGGCAGGCCTTCCTCGGCCATGATCCGCTCCACGCCCTCGACCACCACGATCGCATCGTCGACGATGATGCCGATCGCCAGCACCATGCCGAACATGGTCAGCACGTTGATCGAGAAGCCCAGCGCCAGCATCACCGCGAAGGTGCCCAGCAGGGCGATCGGCGCCACCAGCGCCGGAATCAGCGTGTAGCGCCAGTTCTGCAGGAACAGGTACATCACCGCAAATACCAGCAGCATCGCCTCGATCAGGGTCTGCACCACCTTCTGGATCGAGATACTGACAAAGGGTGCGGTGTCGAACGGGATGCTCGACTCGACACCACGCGGCAGCAGCGGCTGCAGCTCGGCCATGCGCTCGCGTACGGCGGTGGCCGTGCGCACTGCATTGGCACCCGGACGCAGCTGCACACCCGCCGCCGTTGCCGGGTAGCCATCCTCACGCGTCCCCCAGGCATAACTCTGCGCGCCCAGCTCAACCCGGGCGACATCGCCCAGCAGCACCCGCGAACCATCGGCGCCGGCACGCAACACGATGGCCGCGAACTGTTCGGGCGTGGACAACTGGCCTTCGGCGGTCAACGGCACGGTGATGCGCTGGCCCGGTACTCCGGGCGAATCACCGATGCGACCCGGCGATATCTCCAGATTCTGCTGCTCGATCGCGGTTGCCACATCGCCCATGGTCAGGCCGTAGCCGGTCAGGCGGGTCGGGTCCAGCCAGATGCGCATGGCCTGCTCGGCACCGAACAACTGCACACGGCCCACGCCGTCGATGCGGCGCAGTTCCTCGATGATGTTGCGGGCCATGAAATCGCCCAGGGCCGCTTCGCCGACACTGCCATCGGGCGAGCGCAGGCCCACCAGCATCAGGAACCCGGAATCGGCCGCTTCCACGAACAGGCCGTTCTGGCGCACGCTGCGCGGCAGCCGCGGCTCGATCGCCTTGATCCGGTTCTGAACGTCCACCTGTGCCAGCTCGGGGTCGGTGCCCGGCCTGAAGGTGGCGATGATCGACGCTTCACCGGAGGTATCCACCGACGATTCGAAGTACAGCAGGTGCTTGACGCTGGACAGCTCGCGCTCGATCAGCCCGACCACTGCATCGTTCAAGGTCTGCGGGCTGGCGCCGGGATAGCTGGCATAGATGCTGACGCTGGGCGGCGCGACCGCCGGATAGCGCTCGACCGCCAGCCGCGGAATGGCCAGCACGCCAGCCAGGATGACGAAGATCGCCAGCACCCAGGCAAACACCGGGCGGTCAATGAAAAAACGAGCCATGTCGTGGATTCCTGGAAGGGCTCAGCCCTGGCTGTTCACGGCGGCGCCGGCGGTGGCGCTGGCAACCGGCATGTGCCAGTCGCGCGGGTCGACCAGCACGCCTTCCTGCAGGCGCTCCTGGCCTTCCACCACCACCTTTTCGCCGGCCTTCAGGCCGTGCCGCACCAGCCATTGGCGATTGACGCTGCCGTCGACCTCGAGCGTGCGGATCACCGCCTTGCCGTCGGCGGCGATCACCCAGGCATAGGCCTGCCCGCCGGCACTGCGCAGCACCGCCTGCTGCGGCAGCAGCAGGGCACTGGCCGGAGCACCACGCGGCACCCGCGCACGCACGTACATGCCCGGCAACAGCTGCCGCCCGGGGTTGTCCACCAGTATCCGCAGGATCACGTCACCGGTGCGCGCATCCACGTTGACACCGGAAAACAGCAGCCGGCCACGCTCGGGCAACACAGTGCCGGCCGCACCGACAATCGTCACCGGCAGTTCGCCATCCACGGCGCTGCGCTGCAGCGCCTGCAGCTGCGAGGCCGGCTGGCGCACGTCCACATAGACCTGGTCGATCTGCTGCACCACCGCCATCGGTTCGGCATCGGCCACCCCGACCAGCGCGCCTTCGGTCACCAGTGCCTGGTCGATGCGGCCATCGATCGGCGCGCTGACGGTGGCATAGCGCAGGTCGAGCTGGCGCCGCGCCAGGATCGCGCGTGCTTCGTTGACCGCCGCCCGCGCCTGCGCATGCTCGGCGCTGGCATCGTCGCGGTGCTGCTGGCTGACCGCCTGGGCGGCAGCCAATGCCTGCAGGCGCTGCGACTGCAGCTGACTGCGGCCCAACGCCGCCTCACTGCGCTGCAGGGCCGCCAGTGCCGAATCAACATCGGCACGGAAGGCCGCCGGATCGATCTGGAACAGCGGCTGCCCAGCGTGCACTTCCGCACCCTGGTCGAACATCCGGCGCTGCACGATGCCGCCGACCTGTGCACGGATCTGCGCGGTGCGTACCGCCGCCACCCGGCCCGGCAGTTCATCGTCGCGCTGCACCACCTGCGGGCCCACGGTAACCACGCTGACACGCGGCGCGGTTTCGACGGTGGGTTCCGGAGCGGAGCAGGCCGTCATGGCCAGGGCGAAGGCGAGGGTCGCGACCAGCGCGACCGGTGTCCTGAAGGTTCTCATTGCTGTGCACAGTGCCGCAGACGCGGCTGACGAATCATGAAGCGGGCAGTGTGCGTGGCGATGATGGGGTTTCGATGGAGGAACTGTGGAGATACGATGGAGGGCAAGCACCTTCCGGCCTTCTGCCCCGTCATGCACGCCTCCCCTGCCCTCGCGGCGCTGGTCCTGATCGTCGAGGACGAAGCAGAGATCGCCGACATCCTCACCGCCTACCTTGAACGCGAGGGCCTGCGCACCCTGCGTGCGGCCGATGGCCAGGCCGCGCTGGACCTGCACCGCAGCATGCGCCCGGACCTGGTGCTGCTGGATGTGCAGCTGCCGCGGCTGGATGGCTGGAGCGTGCTGACCCAGCTGCGCCAGCGCGGCGAAACACCGGTCATCATGCTGACCGCGCTGGACCAGGACCTGGACAAGCTGACCGCCTTGCGGATGGGCGCCGACGACTATGTGGTCAAGCCGTTCAATCCGGCCGAAGTGGCTGCGCGCGTGCGCGCTGTGCTGCGACGCACGCTGCGCAGCACGCGCGTGGACGCGCCCAGCGCCCTGCGCGTGGGGCCGCTGCTGATCGATACCGCCACCCACGCCGTGCATGTTGAAGGCGAAGGCTACAGCCACGAACTGCTGCTGACGCTGACCGAATTCAAGCTGCTGCACTGCATGGCCCTGGCGCCTTCGCGCATCTTCAGCCGCAGCGAGTTGATGCATGAGTGCCTGCCGGAAAGCGAAGCACTGGAACGCACCGTGGACAGCCACGTCAGCAAGCTGCGGCGCAAACTGGACGAGGTGGGTGTCACCCACATTCCAGCCAGCGTACGCGGCGTCGGTTACCGGCTGATGGCCGACCGCTGATGCGCCGCTCCGGGCTCAGCCGGCACATCATCGTGTCGATGTCGCTGATGGTGATCGGCGTCATCGTCATGATGATCCTGTCTTCGTGGCTGCTGTATGCGGTGCTGATCGAGTTCTTCCCCGCCAGCGCGGCCGAGCCGGAGGGCTGGCTGCCCACCGGGCCGGAGCTGGCGTGGATGGTGGGCGTGATCCTGACCGGCCTGGCGCTGGCGATTGCCGCCTCGTTCCGCCTGGCACACCGCATCCTGTCGCCGCTCAACTCGCTGGTGGACAGCGTGCGTGCGCTGGCCAGCGGCGATCTTGGCGCACGCGCCACCGCTGAAGCCAACTCGCCCGGCGAAGTGGCGGCGCTGGTGGACGACTTCAACGCGATGGCGCGCCGGCTGCAGCAGATGGAAAGCGAACGGGTGATGTGGCACGCCGCCATCGCCCACGAACTGCGCACGCCGGTGACGATCCTGCGTGGCCGCCTGCAGGGGTTGGCCGAAGGCGTGTTCCAGCCCCACGAATCACAGTTCCGCAGCCTGCTGGCGCAGGTCGAGGGATTGTCGCGGCTGATCGAGGACCTGCGCGTGCTGAGCCTGGCCGACAACGCTCGCCTGGACGTGCGACGCGCGCGCACCGACGTGGTGGCCGAAGTGCACTCGGTGATGACCCTGGTCGATCCTGCGTTCCGTTCAGCGGGTTTCGTACTGGAACTGGAAACCAGCCGCGAAGAGCATCCCGCACATTGCGACCCGACGCGGCTGCGGCAGGCCCTGCTGGCGCTGCTGGAGAACGCGCGCCGTTACGCAAATGCGGGCAAGGTGCGCATCGCCGTGCATGACACCCCGGCGCATGTGCAGGTGTCGATCGAAGACGAAGGCCCGGGAATCGACCCGGCCCTGCATGCGGACATCTTCAACCCGTTCATGCGGGGCGACGGCTCACGCTCGCGCCAGGGCGGTGGCAGCGGGCTTGGCCTGGCCGTGGTCAAGGCGATCGCCGATGCCCATGGTGGCCAGGTCTACTGCACGCCCGGCGCTGCAGGTGGCAGTCGTTTCGTCATCGAACTGCCGCGCCAGTAGCAGGTGTGGCCGCCGCCTGTTGGCGGACGCGCTCGCCCAATGCGGCAAGGTTGGCATCGATATCATCCAGCTCGCGGCGCTGTGCCGGCGGCAACTGTGCGCGCAGCTGCTGGCGCAGTGCCTGCCAGGCGGGTACGGCCTGTGTGCTCGCGGCAGTGGCGGCCGCTGCAACGCTGGCCTGTTCTTCTGCAGAAGGCAGGCCGTAGCCGCCGTCTGCCAATAGTTCCGCAGGACGCAACCACTGCCCGCTCTGTTCAAGCAACCCCTTCAGACTGCGGGCGCCGGCGCTGTCCGGGTCGGCCAGCAGGCGTCGCTTCAGGGCATCGCGCGCGCGCAGTTCGGCGCGGCGCTGGGCGGCCTGCTCAAGCAGCAACAGGCCGGCGCTGGCACGCACATCGCCCTGCTGCAGCCAGGGCGTGCGCTGCCGCGCCGGCAGCTTCAGCCACGCACCCACGTTGCGCGCAGGCAGCGCCAGCTGGGTGGTTGCCACCGTGAACAGCTGCGCGTAGTGATCCCGCGCCGATGCGAAGTAATAGCCTTGGGCCTGCGCATTGCTGCGATCGGCAAGCACGCTCTGGTCAAGCGCATGCAGGCGTGCCAGGCGGCGCCGCAACCCGCGCGGGCTCAACTGCGCCAGACCGGCTGCGCCCAGGCGGGGAACCCCGGCCTGCAGCAGCTTGGCGGTCTCCACAGCGCAGTTGTTGCTGACAAAGTAGTAACGGCCGTCGTAGCTCCAATGCACCTGCGCGGTACGTTCAAGCAGGCTGGCGATCTCGCCGGGCTGCAGCTGCAACGGCAGCGATTGCAGGCCGCGCAGTTCGACCTTGGTGTACTCGTCCACCACCTGCTGCAGCGGCAGCACGAACAGCCGCGAGGGATATCCCCCGGTGAGGCCGCGCCAGTTGGATATCTGCACGTCACCCACGAATGCGCGGAACGACAGCACACGGTGATGCTCAAGATCCAACCGGCAGTCCGGCCCCACCGCGCGGCCGGGCCGGCAGATCACCAGCCGCAGCATGCTGTGGCCCCAGCGGCTCATCGGCTGTGCGCTGCCTTCGGCAAACAGATAGTCCACCGCATAGACCCGCGCCGGGTCCAGTTGCAGCAGCGAAGCCGCACCTTCCTCCGACTCCGCCTGCAGCAACGGCATCGACGAACCGCATTGTGGTTGCGGCAGCGACGGTGGCGTTCCGAAATGCGTCCGGTACCACTGCGCCAATGCCGGGCGGCGGCAAGCGAACTCGGCATCCAGCACGAAATGCTCGGCGTTCACCGCCAGGTATTCGGCGGGGCTCTTCAGTTCATAGGCATCGGGGCTGCGATCAGCGAACGCGTTGTCGCCACGGCCCAGATGCCAGGGCCTGCGCTGCCAGCCGGCAAGATCGCGCCAGCGCGCACTGCGCGACCAGTGCGTGCTGTGGCGGTCAGCCACGTGGGTCAGTTCGTGCACCAGCGCACTGCGGCGCGCGCGTCGTGCACCGGGCATGCCATCGTCCAGCAGGTCGCGGCGCAGGGCGATACGCCCGGCCAACGCCCTGCCGTGCACATCGGCCGGCAGGTCATCGCGCCAGGCCACCTGTACCAGCGCGGGCAATGCACCGAGCAGGCCATCGGGCAGCAACGCCTGCACATCGGCCAGGATTTGCCGGGCGAGCTGTTGCTGGCCTGGGGTCAGCCCATCGGGATCCAGTTGCAGACGGTCGCTGGCATGTGCGGCAGGAACCGCCAGCAGTAGAGCCAGGCCATGCCTGGCTGCGTTCCGCACGGATTTCATGAGATTGCCGATCAGCGGCAGGCCCTGCCCGGATGGGCGATCAACGCGCCAGCAGCGCGCGGGCCAGTTCCAGGTCGCTCTGCTGCTGCGCGACCTGGTTCTGCTCGCGCAGGTGCACCAGCGCAGCCTGCAGGCGCGCACCGCGGATCTGGCCGTCGCTGGCGACGAACGCAGCGGCATCATCACGTGCAGCCAGCACCACCTTGTCATCGCCCGAGCTGCTGCCCGAAGAACCCGACGACGCGCCCGTGGCCGAACCGGCCGAGGTGCCGGCAAAACTGGACGCGAAGCCGGCCAGCGGCAGGGACAACAGGGCAAGCAGCAGAATTGGGCGGGTCATTGTCGGAGCTTCGAAAGTTGGGTGGGTGGAGCGTAGCGGCTGCGTGAAGTCTTTGCCTGTGTCAGAGGTCGAACACTTTCCCGGGATTCAGCCGCCCTTGGGGATCGAAGGCGTGCTTGACCGCCTTCATCAGCGCGATCTCGGCCGCGCCACGGGTACTGTCCAAGTAACCCTTCTTGACCAGGCCGATGCCATGTTCGGCCGAGATGCTGCCGTTGAACCGGGCCAGCACCTGCGCCAGCAGCTTGGTCACATGCTCGCACTGCGCCACGAAATCGGCATCGCTGGTGGCATCGGGCTTGAGCACGTTGATGTGCAGGTTGCCGTCGCCGATGTGGCCGAACCAGACCACGTCGAAGTGCGGGTAGGCATCGCCGATCAGCGCCTGGGTCTCGGCCAGGAACGCCGGCATCGACGAGATCCGCACCGAGACATCGTTCTTGTAGGGCTTGTAGCGTGCCAACGCCTCGGTGATGCCCTCGCGCAGGCGCCACAGCTGCGCTGCCTGCGCGTCGCTGGCGCTGATCACGCCGTCGCTGACCCAGCCATTCCCCATGCAGTCTTCGAACGCCGCCATCGCAGCAGCTTCCTGCGCCTCATCGCCTGCCGCGAATTCGGTCACCACATAGTAAGGATGCACCTCATCGAACGGCGCCTGCGCGCCATGCGCCAGTACATGCGCCAGCGCACGATCGGTGAAGAACTCGAAGGCCTGCAGCTGAAGGCGCGCACGGAAGGCGGCAAACACCTGCATCAGCACATCGAAACTGGGCAACGCCAGCAGCATCACATTGCTGGCCGGCGGCGGGTCGGTCAGCTTCACCGTCGCCTCGACGATCACGCCCAGGGTGCCTTCCGAGCCGATCAACAGCTGGCGGAAGTCATAGCCGCTGGAGTTCTTGATCAGGCCCTTGTTGAGCTCCAGCAGTTCGCCATCGGCGCTGACCACCTTCAGCCCAGCGATCCACTCGCGGGTATTGCCGTAGCGGATCACGCGGATGCCGCCGGCATTGGTGGCGATGTTGCCGCCGATCGAGCAGGAACCGCGCGCGGCGAAGTCGACCGGGTAGATCAGGCCGTGCTCCAGCGCTGCGTTGTGCAGGGCTTCCAACGGCATGCCGGCCTGCACCACCAGGGTGCGATCGACCGCGTCGTACGCCAGCGCCTTGCTCATCCGTTCCAGGCTGAGCACCAGCTCACCGTTCGCGGCCACCGCGCCACCGGACAAGCCGGTGCGCCCCCCCGAGGGCACCACGGCCACACCCTGCGCCGCACTCCAGCGCATCACCGCCTGCACCTCTTCGACCGTGGCCGGCAGCGCGATCGCCAACGGCGCCGGTGTCCAGCGCCGCGTCCAGTCGCGCCCGTAGTGCTCCAGGTCGGCAGGATCGGTCTTCAGCTTCAGGCCGGGACAGGCCTGCTGCAGCGAGGCAATGCGGGAATCGGTCATGACGGTCCAGCGCGGTGCGTGAAGAACGGGCAAGCGTGCCAGCGGCGGGCGCCAGCGTCCAGCCCCGCAGCGCGTGGAATGGCTTCAGATGCAACCATTTGCGCACTGCACCATCCGTGCCTCGATCTGGCATAGTGGTCAGCCCCTGTCCCACTGGCCGTGTTGCCCCATGTCGCCGAAGAAGACCTCGTTCCCGAAGCAGGATATCCGCGTGCTGTTGCTGGAGGGGGTCAGCCAGACCGCCGTGGAGGTGTTCAGTGCGGCCGGCTACAGCCAGATCGAAGCGCACACCAAGGCGCTGCCCGAAGACGAACTGAAGGCGCGCATCGCCGAAGCCCATATCGTCGGCATCCGCTCGCGCACCCAGCTCAGCGCCGAGGTGCTGGCCGAGGCCAAGCGCCTGATGGCGGTGGGCTGCTTCTGCATCGGCACCAACCAGGTCGACCTCGACGCCGCCGAACATGCCGGCATTCCGGTGTTCAACGCGCCCTACTCCAACACCCGCAGCGTGGCCGAGCTGGTGATTGCCGAAGCGATCATGCTGACCCGCGGCATCCCGCAGAAGAATGCCGAGTGCCATCGCGGCGGCTGGTCGAAGTCGGCCAGCGGCAGCCACGAAGTGCGCGGCAAGGTCCTGGGCATCATCGGCTACGGCCATATCGGCACCCAGGTCGGCGTGCTGGCCGAATCGCTGGGCATGCAGGTGATCTTCCACGATGTGGAAACCAAGCTGTCGCTGGGCAATGCCCGCGCGGCCGCCAGCCTGGATGACCTGCTGGCGCGCGCCGACATCGTCACCCTGCACGTGCCTGAAACCCCGTCCACGCAGTGGATGATCGGCGCCACCGAACTGGCGAAGATGCGCCGCGGCGCGCACCTGATCAACGCCGCACGCGGCACCGTGGTCGACATCGACGCGCTGGACGCCGCACTGGCCAGCGGCCACATCGGCGGCGCGGCACTGGACGTGTTCCCGGTCGAACCCAAGGGCAATGGCGATATCTTCGAATCGCCGCTGACCCGTCACGACAACGTGATCCTGACCCCGCACGTCGGTGGCAGCACGCTGGAGGCACAGGACAACATCGGCATCGAAGTGGCCGCCAAGCTGGTGCGCTACAGCGACAACGGCAGCACCCTGTCGGCGGTCAACTTCCCGGAAGTGACCCTGCCCGAGCACGCTGACAGCCTGCGCCTGCTGCACATCCACCAGAACGTGCCGGGCGTGCTGTCCAGGGTCAACGAGATCTTCTCGCGCCACAACGTCAACATCGACGGCCAGTTCCTGCGCACCGACCCGAAGGTGGGCTACGTGGTGATCGACATCACTGCCAGCGAGGAGCAGGCCAGCGCCGTGCGCGACGAACTGGCCGCGATTCCGGGCACCCTGCGCACGCGCATCCTGTATTGACCGAGGCGTCGCCGGGCATGGCCCGGCGGAATGCATCAACGCGCCAACCACCGGCGCGCCATGCGCTGCATCGATTCGTCCGATTCCGGGTCGGCCGCCACCTCTTCGACCGGCCGCCAGGCCAGCTCCAGCGATTCTTCGCTGAGCACGAAGGCTTCGCCTCCCACGGCGCGGATCACGAAACGCACGTCGTAATGCCAGTGCCCTGGCACGTCCTTGCGTTCGGGAATCCAGTGCTTGTCCAGGTCGAAGATCGCCAGGTCTTCCAGCACCAGGCCAGCCAGCCCGGATTCCTCTTCTGCCTCCTTCAGCGCCACCCTGGCCAGGTCACGATCGCCATCGGCGTGCCCGCCCAGCTGCAACCAGCGCTGCAGCTTGCGATGGTGGGTCAGCAGCACGCGCTGGCCGTCGGCGCTCACCAGCCAGCAACTGGCGGTGAAATGGCCGGCCAGGCGCTCGCGGCGGAACGCATCCTGCTCATCATCGATCAATGTGCTGAATTCGGCAGCCAGGGCGTCGTGGTTGGGTGCGTGGACAGCGTATTCCTGCAGCAGCGTGCGCAGGTTGCCATCTAGTGCAGCAAGGGTTTCAGCGGATTCGCTCATGAATGGGCGCCATTCGGGAAAATACTGTCCATTATCGCGCCTCATTGTTGCGATGATGCTTGTGTGGTGGCTTCAGCTTTGGCTAAGGTACAGCGGGCCGCCCGCGCGGCGCACCACATCAGGACCGGCGGCAACGCATCGCCGGCCCCACCCACCGATCTTTAGGGAAGTACTGCATGCTGAAAGCTCTGTTGAGGGTCAAGCCGGTCGAACCGGCCGGGCACGTCGATGCTGGCGAACCCATCGAAGGCAGCCTGGATGGCGAAGCCACGTTGAAACGGACCCTCACGGCGAAACACCTCATCCTGCTTGGCGTGGGTGCGGTGATCGGTGCAGGTATCTTCGTGCTGACCGGCCAGGCGGCCGCCAACCATGCCGGCCCCGCCGTCATGCTGTCGTTCGTGATCGCCGGCTTCGCCTGCGCGCTGGCCGGCCTGTGCTACGCCGAGTTCGCGGCGATGATGCCGGTCTCCGGCAGCGCCTACTCGTACTCCTACGCCACGCTGGGCGAAGGCATGGCCTGGTTCATCGGCTGGTGCCTGGTGCTGGAATACCTGTTCGCATCGGCCTCGGTCGCCGTCGGCTGGTCGGCGTATCTCATCAGCTTCATCACCACCACGCTGCACATGCCCTTCCCGGATGCCCTCAGCGCGGCACCGATCGCCTGGGAAGGCGGCCAGTTCGTTGCCTCCGGCAAGCTGTTCAACCTGCCGGCGGTGCTGATCGTCGCTGCGGTGTCGGGCCTGCTGTACGTGGGCGTGACCCAGTCGGCGTTCGTCAACGCGATCATCGTGGCGATCAAGGTCACTGTCATCTGCCTGTTCATCGGCATCGGTGCCGCGCATGTCGACCCGGCCAACTGGCAGCCCTTCATTCCGCAGAATACCGGCGTGTCCGGCGAATTCGGCTGGAGTGGCGTGTTCCGTGCAGCCACCATCGTGTTCTTCGCCTACATCGGCTTCGATGCGGTCTCCACTGCAGCCGGTGAAACCAAGGACCCGCAGCGCAACATGCCGATCGGCCTGCTTGGCTCGCTGGCGGTGTGCACCATCGTCTACATCATCGTCTGCGCGGTGCTGACCGGCATGATGCCCTACCACCTGCTGGGCACCGACAAGCCGGTGGCCACCGCGCTGGAAGGCTACCCGCAGCTGGCCTGGCTGAAGACCGCTGTGGAGATCGGCGCCATCGCCGGCCTGTCCTCGGTGGTGCTGGTGATGATGATGGGCCAGACCCGCATCGCCTACACCATTTCCCGCGACGGCCTGCTGCCGAAGTTCTTCGGCAAGGTCCATGCGCGCTTCCGCACGCCCTATGTCGCCACGATCGTGGTCGGCGTGGTCGCCGCGGCCCTGGCCGGCATGGTGCCGCTGAACGTGCTGGGCGAGCTGGTGTCGATGGGCACGCTGCTGGCCTTTGCCACGGTCTGCATCGGCGTGCTGGTGCTGCGCTACAGCCGCCCCGAACTGCACCGTCCGTTCCGCGTGCCGATGGTGTGGATCATCTGCCCGCTGGGCGCAGCCACCTGCCTGTTCCTGTTCTGGCAGGCGTTCGTGGTGCATTGGCACCTGTTCGTCGGCTGGACCGTGCTGGGCCTGCTGATCTATCTGGGCTACGGCATCCGCAACAGCAAGCTGGCCAAGTCCGCCTGATCCGCCTACGGGCCGGCCCTGCGCCGGCCCGTCCGCTTTCTCCCGTGCGCCGGTTGCGGCGCGCTTCGACAAGACCACCACACATGCTCAAGCAACTCTGGGCCACCAAGCACCCGCATGCCGCCCATGAAGACGCCAACGGCCTGAGCCTGCGTCGCCATCTCGGCCCCTGGGGCCTGACCGCACTGGGCATCGGCGCGGTGATCGGCGGCGGCATCTTCGTCATCACCGGCCAGGCCGCCGCCAACCATGCCGGCCCGGCCATCATGCTGTCGTTCGTGCTGGCCGCCATCTGCTGCGCATTCTGCGCACTGGCCTATGCCGAGTTCGCCTCGATGGTGCCGGTCTCCGGCAGCGCCTACACCTATACCTATGCCACCTTCGGCGAACTCTCGGCCTGGTTCATCGGCTGGATGCTGGTGCTGGAGTACGGCGTCTCGGCCTCGGCGGTGGCGGTCAGCTGGACCGGCTATTTCCTCAGCCTGCTCAGCCAGTTCGACATCCATCTGCCGGCGGCACTGGTCAGTGCGCCACTGGATGCGCAGCTGCGCCCGACCGGCGCGATCGCCAACATCCCCGCCGCCATCCTTGTGCTGCTGCTGACCTGGCTGTGCTACGTCGGCATCAGCAAGTCCTCGGCGATGAACATGGCCATGGTCATCCTCAAGACCGGGCTGATCGTGCTGGTCATCGTGGTTGGCTGGAAGTACATGGACACCAGCAACTGGACGCCGTTCATCCCGGCCAACGAAGGGCCCGGCAAGTTCGGCATGGAAGGCGTGCTGCGCGGCGCGGCGATGGTGTTCTTCGCCTACATCGGCTTCGAGGCGGTCTCGGTGGCGGCACAGGAGTCGAAGAATCCGCAGCGCGACATGCCGATCGGCATGATGCTGTCGCTGGCCATCTGCACCGTGCTGTACATCGCGATGGCGGCGGTCATGACCGGGCTGGTGCCGTACCAGCTGCTGGGCACCGATGAGCCGGTGGTTACCGCCGTGGCGGCCCATCCGCAGCTGGGCTGGCTGCGCTGGGTGGTGGAGATCGGTGCATTGATCGGCCTGTCGTCGGTGGTGCTGGTGATGATCATCGGCCAGCCGCGCATCTTCATGATCATGGGCCGCGACGGCTTGTTGCCGCCGGTGTTCACCAAGATCCATCCCAAGTACCGCACGCCGCATATCAACACGGTCATCACCGGCATCGGCATCGCGCTGCTGGCAGCGCTGTTCCCGCTGGACATCCTTGGTGAGCTGACCTCGATGGGCACGCTGATCGCGTTCGCGGCCGTGTGTGCGGGCGTGCTGATCCTGCGCCGCACCCAGCCTGACCTGCCGCGTCCTTTCCGCATCCCTGCCGCCTGGCTGGTCTGCAGCCTGGGCGTCATCAGCTGCCTGGCGCTGCTGTCGGCGATGACGCTGCACAACTGGATGCTGATGGGCGTGTGGACGTTCGTCGGCTTCGTGATCTATTTCTTCTATGGCTTCAGGCACAGTCGCTTGCGCGGGAAGTAAGGGGTTTTGTATTGCGGGGCCTGCGGCCCTGCACCCGCTGCAGCAGGAGCAACGGCAAAAGCTGGCCTGTTGGGTTGGCGGGCAGGAGTGAGATTGCGGGGGACGCTGCAAGTGCGTCCTCGTAAGCCCGGTCGCCGCATCCGTGCGGCTCACGCCCCCGCAACCTCCCCCTGCCCGCCCCCGGCAGTCTCCCGGCGCGTCCGGTAGATCCACGCCATGCGTGGATGATGGTCATTGCCAACGAGAAAAGCTCCCCAGGATGATCATCTGCGACCAAACCAGATGGTCTTCTGTATCCAGCCGGCCCCACCCATGCAGCCCATGAAGTGTTCGTAATTTTCCTTGGCGTTGACGTCCAAGGTGTAGCGTTCGGTCTTGGGCATCATCATCTTCTTGTACTTGCCGTCCACATCGCAGGTCTCGCCCTGCTTGCAGACCGTCAGCACTTCGACATACTCGGTGCTCTCGGCAACTTCCATCTTCTCCGGCCACTTCTCGTTGGCCTGTGCCCTACAGCGCCACCGTGACTCATCCAGTGGATCGGCATGATTACTGAAGCGGACCCATTCGGTCGCACAACCGCCGGTCAACAGCGCAAGCCCCGCAACAACGGCCATTCGCATCCACGTCCTCATCTTCTTTTCCCTGCTAAATCGCGGTGTCAATGCGCCGCTTCCGGTTTCGTAGCAATCGGTCGAGCAACTGTAGTCCGCTGTACCGGCCTCGGCTAGCGGCGGTTGAACCAGATGAGCTGCTGCTGCCAGCCGGCACCGGCCATGCAGCCGTTGAACTCGCTACTGCGGTCGGCCGCGTTGACGTCCACGATGTAACTCTCCTCTTTCGGCATCGGCACCAGGTTGTACTTGCCGTCGATGGCGCAGACTTCATCAAGCCTGCAGGGCACCTTGCGGTCCTCGTAGACGGTGCGCGTGGCCACCTCGTTTCTCACCGGCCAGTGCTCGCCAGCCTGGACTCTGCAACTTGAGTGGCTGGGGCCGAATGGCCGCGCACCCGCATCCATCCTTACCCATTCCATCGTGCAGCCGCTGCAGACCAGCACGATGCCGATCACCCCCATTGTCCCCATCGCGCGCGCGATCATCGAATTACTCCTGTCCTTGGCGCTCGCCAGAATAGTTGCGGCAATCCGATGATGTTTCGCAGCACAAAAGCTGTCCACGACCGGAATCGCTTCCACTGAACTGCCGTTCTTCCCCATTCAGCCAGCGCTGTGCCTGCCTCGATCCAAATCCTCCCGACCCTGAGGCAACACACTGCCGCGCTTTGCCCGCGCAGCAGGCCAGCCGCCGCTGCACAGGTCCAGCGACGATCCGAATCCAGTAAAATCGCTCCCATGAACGCCCCCACCTTCCCCTACGACACCGCGCGCCTGAGCGAACTGGCCCAGCTGCTGATCGACAACGTCCGCGAACTGGCCCACGCCGGCTGGACCCCGGCCACCAGCAGCAACTTCTCCCACCGCCTGGATGACCGCCACGCCGCGATCACCGTGTCCGGCAAGGACAAGGGTCGGTTGATCGAGGACGACATCATGGTGGTGGACTTCGACGGCCAGGCCGTCGGCCGCCCGCTGCGCCCGTCCGCCGAAACCCTGCTGCACACCCAGCTGTACCGTCGCTTCTCCGAGGTCGGCTGCGTCCTGCACACCCACTCGCCGGTGCAGACCATCGCCTCGCGCCTGTACGCGCCGCAGGGCCACATCCGGGTGGAAGGCTACGAGCTGCTGAAGGCCTTCGCCGGCAACAGCACCCATGAAATGGCCATCGACATCCCGGTGTTCGCCAACACCCAGGACATGAACGTGCTTTCGGCGCAGGTCGACGCGCTGCTCGACACGCAGCCCCTGTGGGGCTATCTGATCGATGGCCACGGCCTGTATGCTTGGGGCCGCGACATGGCCGAGGCACGCCGGCACATGGAAGCCTTCGAGTTCCTGCTGCACTGCGAGCTGGAGCTGCGCAAGCTGCGCGGCTGATACCGGCAGGGGTGCAGATTCCAATCGGGAATCTGCCGCCCGCCATCTCCCTGCTACCCTGTCTTCCCCCCGAGACGTTCAAGCTGCCGCCATGAGCCGACTGCGCATCTACGACGATACCCGCCCCGACGCACCGCTGCTGGATACCCAGGACGGCGCGGTCATCGCTGCCGAACTGCAGAAGATCGGCGTCACCTTCGAACGCTGGCAGGCCACTGCACCGGTTGCCCCGGGCGCGAGCCAGGATGAGGTGTTCGCCGCCTACCGCGCCGACATCGACCGCCTGGTCGCCGAGCACGGCTTCAAGAGCGTGGACGTGGCCTCGATCGCCCCGGACAACCCGAACCGCGCCGAACTGCGGAAGAAGTTCCTCGACGAACACTTCCACAAGGAAGACGAGGTGCGCTTCTTCGTCGCCGGCTCCGGGCTGTTCACCCTGCACGTGGACGACAAGGTGTACGAGATCGAATGCGTGAAGGATGACCTGATCGCCGTGCCCGACGGCACCACCCACTGGTTCGACATGGGTGATGAACCGAGCTTCGTGGCGATCCGCTTCTTCACCGAGCCGGATGGCTGGGTCGGTCATTTCACCGGCACCGACATCGCGCAGAAGTTCCCCCGTTACATTCCGACCCAGGCGTCCTGATCCATGCAGCCCCGCGTCATCCTGACTGATATCGAAGGCACCACCAGCAGCATATCGTTCGTCAAGAACGTGCTGTTCCCTTACGCACGCCAGGCGCTGCCCGGCTTCGTGGCCGAGTATGGCCAGCAACCGGAGGTGCGTCGCTGGCTGGATCTGGTGGCTACCGAGATCGGCGGCGCCTGCCAGGACAGCCTGGTGGCCGAGACGCTGCAGGGCTGGATCGACCAGGACCGCAAGCACACTGCGCTGAAGGCGCTGCAGGGCCTGATCTGGGATGCCGGCTACCGCCGCGGCGACTACACCGCGCACTTCTATCCGGAAGTGGCGCCGGTGTTGAAGGGTTGGCACGCCGCAGGGCTGCCGCTGTATGTGTACTCCTCCGGCTCGGTGCCAGCGCAGAAACTGTTCTTCGGTTTCAGCGATGCCGGCGACCTCAGCCCGCTGGTGTCGGGCTGGTTCGATACCGAAGTCGGTGGCAAGCGCGAGGCGGACAGCTATCGGCATATCGTGCAGGCCATCGGCGTGCCGGCGGGCGAGATCCTGTTCCTGTCCGATGTGGTGGAAGAACTGGATGCCGCCCGTGAGGCCGGCCTGCAGACGCGCCTGATCGACCGTCTGGACGACTATGCGATGCCGCGTATCGGCGCCGCCGCCAACGGTCACAAGCGGGTCGAGAATTTCCAGCAGATCCAGTTGTAAGCGCGATCTGCTGCGCTCGCCGGGCATGGCCCGGCGCTACCGACGCGGTCTTGGGTAGATGCCAACCTTGGTTGGCATGCTCCTGGTGTGCCAACCAAGGTTGGCACCTACCAAAGCGGAATACCCCTCAACGGTCGTTGAGGGTCTTCACCTTCAAGGCCTCGCGCAGGGTGGCCAGATCCACCGGGCCACGCACGGCGATATCACGGGTTTCGCCCGGCAGCAGATCCAGCAGATTGTCTTCCACCCGTACATCCAGCGCACCGAAATCGATCCAGGCCGAGCGTACGTAAGCGGTGCTCCGCAGCTGCAACCGATAGTGATCGCCATCGATGGCAAGCGTGGCCTGCAACGGCTGCCGCGGCAGCACCTGGTCCTTGGCCTCGACGAAGCCGACCACCTGACGCGCACTGACCCGCCCCCCCTGCAGCAGTTCGAACACCGCAACGGTGCGTGCGGGGTCGGCGCCCGCCAGCAGTTCGGCATCGCTGTAGCTACCGATATCGGTCACGCCAGCCGGTGCAAGCGTCACTGCCTGCTCGCGCCGGCGCAGTACCTTGCCCTGCATGTCCATTACCCGCAATCGCCAGCGTGCGGCACCTTCGGCACCATCATTGATCAGGCGTACGCGGGTCTGTCCCTCGTCGCGCAGCGCGGCCACGGTGACCGGCGCGAAGAATCGCCGCGCGGCAAAATGCAGCGCCTTCCAGCGGCCGAAGTAGTCCACGCTGGACCACGACGCACCCGGCCAGACATCGTTGAGCTGCCAGTACAGCGAGCCCATCGTGTACGGCCGCGACGCGCGATGATGCAGTGCTGCCAGGGCGATTCCATCGGCCTGCATCACCTGGCTCAGGTAGACGAAATCCTCGAAGTCCTTCGGCGTGCCGTAGCCCATCTCGATGTAGTGCAGGAGGCGGCTGTTGCCTTCGCCGGCCATGAACTTCTGGTGCGCGCGGATCACCGTGCTGTCGATGCGCTGCTCGGCACGGGTGGCGATCTGGTCGACCGTGGCCACCGCCGGCCATGCCTGCAGGCCGTACTCGGACATGAAGCGTGGCGTCTCGCGCAGATAGGCCTGCACCGGCAACGCCGGATTGCCCCACACCTGCCAGTAGTGCTTGTCGCCACGGGTGGAATCGTTGGCCTTCTCATCCAGATCGTTGCTGGGCGAGCTGGACCAGTACGGCACACCCAGGCCTTCCTCGCTGACCACCTGGCGCAGGTCATTGCCGAACAGGTCGACATAGCCCTGCCAGACCTTCGCTGCGAAGGCCGGATCGGCCGCCTTCAGATCGCGACCGTGGCCCCAGTCCTTCCAGGCGGTTTCCTCTTCGTTGTTGCCACACCACATTACGATGCTGGGGTGATGGCGCAGGCGACGCACGTTGTCACGCGCCTCGGCCACGACGCTGGCCCGGAAGGCAGGGTCGTAGCCCGGCTGCATGCCGCCACCGAACATGAAGTCCTGCCAGACCAGCAGGCCCAGCTCGTCGGCGATGTCGAAGAAGGCATCGTCCTCGTAGTAACCGCCGCCCCAGTTGCGCAGCATGTTCATGTTGGCATCGCGTGCGGCCACCAGCACCTGGCGCAGGCGCGCGGCGTCCACGCGCGCCGGGAAGGCGTCGAACGGAATCACATTCGCGCCCTTGGCGAAAACAGGCACGCCATTGATGACGAAGGCAAAGCCCTGCCCGCCCCTGTCGTCCTTCTCGCGGCGCAGTTCGACCGTACGCAGGCCGATACGCTGTTCACGGGCGGCAACGGCATCGGCACCACCGTCGAGCCTGGCCTTGACCGTGTAGCGATCCTGCGCGCCGTGCCCCACCGGCCACCAGCGTCGCGGCTGTGCCAGTTCGATCGGAATCTCCACGGCATTCTGGCCCGGCGCCAGCGCCACCGTACGCTGCTCGCGCGCGACCGTGCGGCCTTCCGGATCGCGCACCGACACCTCCACCACCGTTGAACCGGTGGCAGCGCCCTGCTCCACCTGCAGCACCGCGGCCAGCTTGGCCTGCGTTGCATCCAGCGCATCGGTGCGCACCGCCAGGTCGGTCAGGCGATGGGTATCCCAGGCCTGCAGGTCGACACCCCGCCAGACACCGGCAGTCACGTAGCGCGGACCCCAGTCCCACCCAAAGTGATAGGCCGGCTTGCGCGCGAAATTGCCGACCATCGCGTCCTTGGGTTCGTCGCCATAGGGTGATGGATAATTGCCGGCAATCCTGTTCGGCATCGACTGCACGCCCGGCAGCAAGGTGCGGATGGGCGAATGGAACACGATCTGGAGTTCGTTGCCTTTTGCACGCAAGCGGCCCTCGACGCGCGTACGCCAGGTGCGGTGGGCGTTGTCGGCACGCAGCAGCGGCTTGCCGTTGAGTCTTACTTCGGCATAGGTATCGAGCCCGTCGAAGCGTAGTTCGGCGTTCGGCTTGGCCAGGGTGGCGGCGTCGACATCGAAACGCGCACGGTATTCCCAATCCGCCAGCCCGATCCATTGCAGCTCGGCTTCCGGGGCGCCGACGTAGGGATCGCGGATCAGCGCATGGGCCAGCAGGTCGGTATGCACGCTGCCCGGTACCGCGGCAGCACGCCACTGCTGCAGGCCCGGATGGGCGGCACCCTGCGCATCGCCCGGCAGCATGCGGAATTCCCATTGCGCCTGCAGCGGGGCTGCGGTTGCAGGGAATGTTGCAGCGGCGATCAGCAGCAGGAGCAGACGGACAACGAGGGGAAAACGATGCACGTGATGCTCCTGTTTCTCTGTTGAAGGCCAAAGCGGGTGCCGTCTCCGCGCGCATGGCGATGCGTTCATCATCCCGGCGCCCGGACCGAAGCGCGGCGCGGCATGGCCCGGCGCTACCTGTGAATCCGTCCTGCGGTAGCGCCGGACCATGTCCGGCGTACCCTCATCAACGCACCACGTTCAGCACTTCGTAGCACGCGCCCATGGTGTGGTAATCCACTTTGCCGGCCGGGCTCTTTTCATCGCTGTACTTGCGGTTGTCGGCATCGAGGATGCGGAACCACGCGCCGTACTGATGGTCGACGAAGTGTTCCCACGAGTACGCCCAGATCCGGTCGTACCACTGCCAGTAGCGGTCATCACCGGTGCGCTGGGCCATCAAGGCCGCCGTCGCCAGCGTTTCGGCCTGCACCCAGAAATACTTGTCGTCGTCACAGACGAAGCTGTCGCCGCCAATCGGCGCACCGTCCATGCCGGGCTGCCTGCGCGACTCGGGCGCGAACCCGTAGTACAGACCGCCGCGCGCCTCGTCCCAGCTGCGGGCCACGGCCACATCGAACAGGTGCTGCGCGGTGGGTACCAGCCAATCCGCCTGCACGTGCCGATCCAGGATCAGCAGCAGCTTGGCCCACTCGGTCTGGTGGCCGGGCTGGAAGCCCCATGGCCGGAACAGGTGCTTGGGATCGTCCAGGTTGTAGTCCCAGTCGATGTTCCATTCCGTATCGTAGTGTTCCCACACCAAGCCACCGGCCTTCGCGGCCTGGCGGCGGGTCATGTTGTCGGCCAGCTGCAGTGCGCGCTCGAGATAGCGCTGCTCGCCACTGGCTTCGAACGCGGCCAGCATCGCCTCGCACATGTGCATGTTGGCGTTCTGCCCGCGGTAGCCGGTGAAGTTCCACTGGCCATCGGCTTCGTCGCGGTACAGGCCGAAGTCGGCCTCCCAGAAGCGCGCCTGCAGCAGCTGCCAGGTTTCATCCATCCACGTGCGGGCTTCTTCAATGCCAGCCTTCAAGGCGCAGCTGTAGGCCAGCAGCACGAAGGCCACGCCGTAGCAGTGGTTCATGTCGTCCTCGACCACGCCATCGCGCAACGTCCAGGCGTAGCCGCCGGTGACCGGGTTGCGATGCACCTCGCGCAGGTACCGCACGCCATGCTCGACGGCATCGCGATACTCGGCATTGCCGAACTCGCGGTACGCCATCGCATAGTTGAAGACGAACCGGGTGCTGCTTACCAGGTGGCGGTGGCCCGCATCGTAGATGCTGCCGTCGTCACGGAAGTAGTGGAAGAAACCGCCATCGGGATCGATGCAGCGCGGGTGATAGAACGCCATCGTGTCGGCGATGTGCGCGCGCAGGAAGTCCGGCGAACGGAAGTCGGGCGAAGTGCTCATGCGGGGATGTCCTGTGTCTGCAGCAGCTGCTGCACTTCATCAAGCGAGGGCATGGCGGCGAACGCGCCCTTGCGGGTTACCGCCAGGGCACCCACGGCCGCACCGAAGCGCAGCGTGGCGTCGATGGCCTGCGGGTCCTGGCAGAACGCGGCAAAGCCGGCACCGGCGCCGCCCCGCTGCAGCAGGCCGACCAGCACGCCACCGACGAACGCGTCGCCTGCAGCGGTGGTATCGACCGTGGCGACGCGGAAGCTGGTGACCTTGCCCTGCGTCTGCCGGGTGTGCCAGTGCAGCGTTGCTGCACCATCGGTCACGATCACCCAGCGTGCCTGCGCGGCCAGCAGGCGGCGCAGCACCAGCGCCTCGCCGTCATCGCCAAGCGGCGCGGCCAGGTACTCCAGCTCCTCACGCGACAACTTGACCAGGTCGGCACGTTCCAGCGCCTGCCACAGCCGCGGCGTCGGGTCCTCGTTCGCCGGCCACAGCGCCGGGCGCAGGTTGAGGTCCAGGCTGACCACCGCGCCTGCCGCGCGCGCGCGATCCATGCCGGCGAAGGTTGCCTCGGCGATCGCCGCTTCGGTCAGGCTGTTGGAACAGACGTGGAAACACTGTGCGCCATCGAAGCAGGCGGCCTTGAAGTCGCTGTCACGGAACAGCAGGTCGGCAGCCGGCGGGCGGTAGAAGCTGAAACTGCGCTCACCTGCTGCATCCAGCGCCACAAACGCCAGCGCGGTCTTGGCCGCATCGGTACGCACGATGTAATCGGTGCCCACACCGTGCCCGGCCAGGCTCTCGGCCAGGAAGTCGCCGAACATGTCGCGACCGAGCGTGCCCACGAACTGGGTCTTCGCACCGAGCCGTGCCGCGGCCACGGCAACGTTCGCCGGTGCGCCGCCGGCGTACTGCAGGAACGCACGAGGGGTGTCGGCCGAAGCCGGTGGCTGCGCTAGTAGATCGATCAAAATTTCGCCGAAGCAGACAATGGCACCCATTTCCGACTCAGCCTCCCTGCGTGCGGACAGCCGGCGGGCGCGAGCCCACCAGACCGTAGAAGATGATGTAGACGTAGCAGATCACCGGCAGCACGAAGCTCAGGTGCAGGCCGATGCGGTCGGCCAGCATGCCCTGCAGCAGCGGGATGATCGCGCCGCCGACGATGGCCATGATCAGCAGGCTGGAGGCCTTGTTGGTCAGCGGCCCCAGGCGTTCGATGGCCAGCGAGAAGATGGTCGGGAACATGATGGAGTTGAACAGACCGGTCGCCACGATGCCGTACAGCGCGACCTTGCCGCCCGACGCCAGCGTCACGGCCAGCAGCACCACATTGGCGACCGCGAAACCGGCCAGCAGGCGGCGCGGCGAGAACTTGGCCAGCAACCACGCCCCGGCGAAACGGCCGACCATCGCGCAGCCCCAGTAGGCCGACACGTAGTTGGTGGCCTGCTGTTCGGTCATGCCGCCGATCTCCGGCAGCGCCAGGTAGTTCACCATCAGGCTGCCGATGGACACTTCGGCGCCGACATAGAAGAAGATGGCCAGCACGCCGAACAGCACGTGCGGGTGCTTGAGGGCATCCAGCAGCGTGTGGTGACCGCTATCGGCCTGCTCCGTCGATTCAGTCAGACTGGGCAGGCGGAACAGGTAGACGAACACCGCCAGCAGCACCAGCGCGATGGCCAGCCCCACGTAAGGCCCCTGCACCGACTGCGCCTCGGCAGCACGGTAGGCGATCTGCTCGGCCACCGGCATCGCGCCGATCTCATCGCCGCTCTTCACTGCAGTGCTGAGGATCAGGAAGCCACCAAACAGGGGTGCCAGCGTGGTGCCCAGCGAATTGAGCGCCTGCGCCAGGGTCAGCCGGCTCGATGCGGTCTGTTCCGGGCCCAGCAGCGCGACGTAGGGATTGGCAGCGACCTGCAGCACGGTGATGCCGCTGGCCAGCACGAACAGCGAAGCAAGGAACGCTTCATAGGTGCGCAGCGCGGCCGATGGCCAGAAGCCCAGCGCGCCCACGCCTGCGATCAGCAGGCCCGCGATGATGCCCTTCTTGTAGCCCAGACGGGCCACCAGCCGACCCGCCGGCACCGACATCAGGAAGTACGCGCCGAAGAAGGTGAACTGCACCAGCATCGCGCGGGTGTAGTTCAGCTCGAACACCGCCTTCAGATGCGGGATCAGCACGTCGTTGAGGCTGGTCAGGAAGCCCCACATGAAGAAGATGGTGGTGGCGACCGCCAGAGCAGCACGGGCATTCATGACCGGTGCCTGGCTGCTGGAGGAACCCGATGGGCGGGGCGTTGCGGAGATCGGCATGCGGTTCGCGCCTCGATGCGCGGAAAGTCGTTGTTGCGTGGAAGGAGTGTGCGTTGAAAAGGATCAGCTCGGCCGTGCGGCACTGCTTTCACGGATGCGCAGCTGCACCGGGGCGACGGTGCGCCGTGGCGGCGCGTCCGGTTCGTCCAGTCGCTGCAGCAGCAGTGCGGCCGCCTGCCGGCCACGCTCGCGCGGGTCGGCGGTCAGGGTGGTGAGGGGCGGCACGGCCACCGACGCCTCGGAAATATCATCGAACCCGGTCACCGCGAAGTCGCCGCCGGGGCGGATGCCGCGCGAGTTCAGGCCCAGCATCAGGCCCAGCGCAACGGTGTCGTTGTAGCAGACGGCCGCGCTGGGGCGATGGCCGTCGACGAACAGTTCGTCGGTGCGTGCCGCCGCTTCCAGCCGGTTGGGCGCCGATTCGATCATCCAGCCCGGCGGCAGCGACAGCCCCGCTTCCGCCAAGGCCTGCTGGAAGCCGGCACGGCGCTGGTGGCAGGAGCTGGATTCGGCATGGCCGCCAAAGAACGCGATCTGGCGGTGGCCGCGTTCGATCAGGTGGCGGGTGGCCAGGTAGGCGCCATGCTGGTTGTCCAGGGTCAGGAAGTCCCACTCGGCGCCTTCCAGCTCGCGGTTGAACAACAGCACGTTGGCATTGGCACCCAGCGCCTGGCGCAGCAGCGTGGCATCGCTGCCTTCGGCCGGCGACAGGATCAGGCCCGCAGGGGTGTGTTCCATCAGCGTGGACAGCACCGCCTGCTGGCGTTCAGGTGATTCGCCGGTGCTGCCCAGCAGGGTCACGTAGCCGCGCCCGCCCAACGCCTCGTCCACGCCGGATGCGAATTCTGCGAAGAACGGGTTGGACAGATCGTTGATGACCAGGGCGATGCTGGACGACGTCCGCCGCCGCAGGTTCGCTGCGGCGCGGTTGTAGACATAACGCTGGCGGCGCAGCTCGGCCTCGACCCGGGCGCGGGTATCGACGTTGACCAGCGGGCTGCCGCGCAGCACCAGCGACACCGTCGCACGCGAAACGCCGATGGCACGGGCGATGTCGGTCACCGTCACCGCCTTGCCGGAACGCTTGCTGGAACTGTCGCCGTTGTCGTTCATCGCCTTCCCGGACTCCGCTGGATGCTCAAGACTAATGGATAGCGGTGCTGCCGTGCCGTGCCGTTCGCTGGGTTGCCTCGAACGGCACAGCCCGGATCAGCGCAGCACGCTGCCCGGTGCCGCGCACCAGGACACCGGCAGATCCTTCACCGCCGTGCCCCAGCCTTCGGTCGGCGCCTGCCCATCAAGCGCGAAGCTCAGCTTCGGGCCCTGCTGCAGCTGCTGCCAGCCCAGCCACACCGGCGCATGGGCCTTGCCATCAACCTGGACACCCTGCACGTACTGCAGGCGGCGTCCATCGGCGCCCGGGGCATCGATACGCAGGGTGCGGCCATTGCCCAGCTCGACCTCGACCTTGGCAAAGCGCGGCGTGTGCAGCAGGAACTCGCCGCTGCCCGGCACCGCCGGGTACACGCCGATGGCGCTGAACAGGTACCAGGCCGACATGGTGCCGAGGTCATCGTTGCCGGTCACGCCGTTGGGCGCATTGGTGAACAGCTGCTGCGCGGCAAGTACCACCGCAGCGGTCTTCCACGGCTGGCCGATCAGCGTGTACAGCCAGGGCGAATGCAGGTCCGGCTCGTTGTTGGGGTTGTAACGGAACTGGTTGTAGTAGCTGTAAGGCCCGACCACCCACTCACGGCGCGCGGCGTTGAGCGGATCGGCCTGCAGCGCATCCATCGCAAAGAACGCGTCCAGGCGCCGACCGGCCTGCTCGCGACCATCCATCGCCTCGACCAGGCCCGGCACATCCTGCTGCGCCAGCCACTGGTACTGCCATGCCGTGCCTTCATGGAAACCATGGTGCGAGCGCGGGCTGTAGTGGCCATCGGCCGGGGTGTACCACTGGCCATCCTCGGTGCGCGGACGCGGGAAACCACTGAAGCCGGTTTCTGCATCACGCACCTGCGGGTCCCACACCTTGCGCCAGTTGCGGCCGCGCTCGCGCAGCGTCGCCGCGTCCTGCGCGTGGCCCAGGCCATCGGCCATCTGCGAAAGCGCGCAGTCGGCGAGCGCGTACTCCAGGGTGGCCGAACCACCGTGGTGCGGATCGACGTCCATGCCCTTGGACGGGAATGCACGGTCGTAGACCACGTAACCCTTGTCCAGGTAAGTCGGGTTGCCGGAACGACCTGCGGCGCGCGAGTTCAGCGGCGGCGTGCCGAAAGCATTGCGGCGCAGCGCATCCCACGCCTGCCCTTCGCGGCCCTTGAGCGCACCGAAGCGCCACAGGTCGACCATGAAGGGCGTGACCGGGTCGCCGGTCATGATGTTGGTCTCGAAATTGGCGTAGCCCCAGCGCGGCAGCCAACCGCCCTGTTCGTCGATCGCCAGCAGACTGCGACCGATATCGCGGGCCACGTCCGGACGGGTCAGTGCCAGCCACTGGTTCTGCGCGCGATAGGTATCCCACAGCGAGAAGTACTCGTAGTAGGTCCAGCCATCGGCACGGTGGATGCCGTCGTCATAGCCACGGTAGCGGCCATCGGCATCGCTGCCGGTCAGCGGCTGCAGCAGCGCGTGATACAGCGCGCTGTAGAACACGGTGCGGTCATCGCCGTTGCCGCCCTGCACGCGCACCCGCGCCAGCTGCTCGCGCCAGGCCTGCTGGGACAGCGAACGCATCCTGTCGAAACCGAGCAGCGCGCTGCCCTGCATGCCCTCGGCGCGCAGGTTGTTGCGTGCGCCTTCGGCATCCACGTGCGAGATCGCACTCACCGCGGTGACCGACTGACCCTTGGCGAGGTCGAAGGTGAGCCAGGCGCCGTTCGGCTTCTGCTCGCCTTCCATGCTGTGGCGTGCATTGGGCAGGCCACCGGCCTCGCCCCAGGTGCCATGCGCCTTGAACGGACGGTCGAACTCGACGCGGAACCAGGTGGTGTACTGGTGGCCGCCGCAGAAGCTCTTGGTCACCAGTTTGCCTTCGACCACGCGGTCGCCGACCACGTCCACCACGCTGCCGATGACCGAGTGCCGTTCGTTGGCCTGGCCGACGTTGACCAGCACGTGGCCCTCGCCGCCGCGCTGGCTGAAGGTGTAACGCTCTGCCGCAGCACGGGTGCGCGCGGTGGCTTCGGCGTCGATGCCGCCGTAGCTGGTCAGCCGCACCTTGTAATAGCCGGCCTGGCCGATTTCACCGTCGTGGGTATAGGCCGAGGCGTACGCCTTGTGGTCGAACTTCTTGGGATTGGCGGTATCGAAGTCGCCTCCGGGGCCGATGCTGCCGGTCACCGGCAGGATCGACACCTGGCCGCCCTGCTCCCAGCAGCCCGCACCGGACAGGAACGAATGGCCGAAGCCGCGGATCTTCTCGTCGTCGTAGCGCCAGCCCGAATAGTGGCTGCCGATCGGGCTGACCTGGATCAGGCCGAACGGTGCCGACGCCCCCGGGAAGGTGTTGCCGTCATCCTTGCTGCCGATGAAGGTGTTGACCTCGCGTTCCAACGCGGCGGGCGCGGCCTGCAGCAGCACCGGCATGGCCGACAGGGCCAGCAGGCAGGCCAGCCGCACCAGCGGGCGCGAGGACGGTGGGACGGCGGGAGCGGACGGCACTGGACGCATGTCGGGTTCCTGTAGTCGATGACGCAGAGGCAGACGGCCCGGGCCTTCCGGCACCGTTCCGCTGAGTGCCCGCCTGCATCGGCCAGCAGCTCCCCCTGGAATGACGCCAGACCCACGTGACCGCGGATTTAGATCGATTCAAGTAGAGCATGCAGATTCTGCCAAATGCATTCTGCGGCGCAGCATGAAGGGGTGGAGGCAGGGCTGCGCCCTGCACCTGCCGAAGCCAAGGCAGAAGCAACTGCAGCAGCCGAAGCAACAGCGGGCTTCCTGGGAATGGCGGGGGGGGGGGGGGGGTGGGGGGGGGGGGGTCGGTTCACCTTATTCGGTCTCTTGGCGTCGCGCCCCCCCCCCCCCCCCCCCCCCCCCCCCCCCCCCCCCCCCCCCCCCGCCTCCGACAGATCTCCGCGATCTGTAGATCCACGCCATACGCGGACGCTCGCGAAATTGAATTCGAAATTTCTGAACTAGATCGCGTTATCCACGCATGGCGTGGATCTACCAAAGCCTGTCCATCCGTCAACGGGAAACTGTCGGGGGTGGGGCGGTGTGGGCTGGCAGGACCGTTGGCGCCATGGATGGCGCCATCGAGCCCCCAGGGACCTGTCTCTTATACACATCTGACGCAGCCGACGAAGGCTTAGGTGTAGA
>NZ_JBRRDR010000026.1:0-62249 GCF_056759755.1 Stenotrophomonas sp. STEN046 | reverse complement strand
GCGTGGGGGCGGCGTGCGCGGCGCTGGGGGGCGCGGGGGGGGGGGGGGGGGGGGGCGGCCGGGGCCGCGGGGGGCGGCGGGGCGCCGGCGGCCGCCCTCCCCCCCCCCCCCCCCCCCCCCCCCCCCGGCGCTACAGGGACGCACGCCACCCATGGCATGATGGGTGCGCGCCGCCGGCGCGATGACATGGAGTCTGCGATGGCCTGGTTGTCGCTGCTGCTGTTCCTGCCCTGGTTCATCCTGTTGGGCAGCCTGTACTGGCTGTTCCCGCGCCAGCCGCGTACCGCGCGGCGGCGCCTGTTCGATGGTGCTGCTCTGGCCTTGGCATTGCTGCTGAGCATCCTGGCGATGCTGTGGGGCCACCACATCGGCCTGGTGCAGCCCGGCGCCGGGCCGATCTGGCCGCAGGTGCTGGCTGTGCTGTACGCCTACGGTGCGTTCCTGGCGGTGCTGGTGCTGGCCCTGCTGCTGCGGCCGCGGTTCGCATTGCGCTGCGACTGATCGGTAGTGCCGGCCGCTGGCCGGCAACTGTATTCACCTGGCTGCCCCGAGGTTGCCGGCCAGCGGCCGGCGCTACCCGACCAAAGCCGCATCGAACATGGGCCGCCTGCGCGCCTACCATGGGGGTCTGTCCCTGATTCCGCCAGGTGCGTGCCGATGACCGCCGACCCCAGCATCCACACCATCGATACCGGCTTCCAGCGCGCCAGTTTCGATGCCGCCTACCTGATCGTCGAGAACGGTCGCGCGGCTTTCGTCGACTGCGGTACCGGCCTATCCGTGCCTGCAATGCTGCAGGCGCTGGCCGGTGCGGGGTTGGAAGCAGCGGCGGTGGACTGGCTGCTGCTGACCCATGTGCACCTGGACCACGCCGGCGGTGCCGGCGTGTTGATGCAGCAGCTACCGAATGCGAAGGCGGTGCTGCACCCGCGCGGTGCGCCGCACATGATCGATCCGACCCGACTGATCGCCGGTGCCACGGCGGTGTACGGCGCCGATGAGATCGCGCGCAGCTATGGTCGCATCGAGGCGATTGCCGAGCACCGCGTGGTGGTGGCCGAAGACGGCCATCGCATCGACCTGGCCGGCCGCGAGCTGTTGCTGCTGCATACGCCGGGCCACGCGCTGCACCATTACTGCGTGTGGGACGCGCGTAGCCGCAGCTGGTTCACCGGCGATACCTTCGGTATCTCCTACCGCGAACTGGACAGTGCGCAGGGGGCTTTCATCTTCCCCACCTCATCGCCGGTGCAGTTCGATCCAGAAGCGATGAAAGCCTCGATCCAGCGCATGCTGGGCTACGCGCCGCAGGCGATGTACCTGACCCACTACGGTCGCGTCGAACAGGTCGAGAAACTGGCTGTGGATCTGTTCGAGCAGATCGATGCGATGGTGGCGATCGGACGCCAGTGCGACGGTCGTCCCGACCGCCATCGCTGCCTGTTGGCGGCATTGCAGGCGCTGTACCTGGAACGTGCACAGCAGCATGGCTGCGCGCTGGACCAGGCCGCAGTGGCCGAGGTGCTGGCGATGGATATCGAACTCAACGCGCAGGGCCTGGCCTGCTGGCTGGACCGCGAGCGCCGCTGATCGCTGCACACGCGGATGGGCACGTCCACGTTACACTCTGGTGACTCCCAAGCTAGCCGTGGTATTGCCGTGAATCCGATGCGCGTGTTGCTGCTGTCGTCCTGCCTGTTCGTCGGTGGCCTGGCCCATGCGGCCAACGACCTGCCCGGCGGCGGCATCGATCCGCAGGCACTGTCGCGCCACGTGCGCGTGCTGGCGTCGGATGAATTCGAAGGCCGTGCGCCGGCCAGTGAAGGCGAAGAGCGCACCGTGCAGTATCTGATCGAGCAGTTCCGCAGCTACGGCCTGCAGCCGGGCGGCGTGGATGGCAGCTGGGTGCAGCCGGTGCCGCTGGTGCGGGCGCAGCTGGATGGACCGGCCAAGGCCAACCTGGCGTTGAAGGGCGGCAAGCGCGCGCTGGCCAACGGCGTGGATGTGACCCTGCAAAGCCTGCAGCCGCGCAAGCGCGTGCAGATCAAGGATGCGCCGCTGGTGTTCGTCGGTTACGGCATCGACGCACCCGAACGGCATTGGGATGATTACAAGGGCGTCGACCTGCGCGGCAAGATCGCGGTGATGCTGATCAACGACGCCGATTTCGAAACCGATGCGCCGGGTGCGTTCGATGGCAAGGCGGTGACCTACTACGGTCGCTGGACCTACAAGTTCGAGGAAGCCGCGCGCCGCGGTGCCGAGGGTGTGCTGATCGTGCACGAGACCGCGCCGGCCGCTTACGGCTGGGCCACGGTGAAAAGCTCGGGTACCTCGCCGCTGTTCGATATCGAACGTGGCCAGGCCGAGGCGATGGCCCAGCACACGCCGCTGCGCGGCTGGATGCAGCGCGAGCTGGCCGAAGCGATCTTTGCCGACGCCGGCCTCGATTTCGATGCCGAGAAGCGCAAGGCCATGCGGGCCGATTTCCGCCCGGTTGCCCTCGACAATGCGAAGCTGAGCGTGGAGTTCGCGCTGAAGCGCGAGCAGGTGGTGACCCGCAACGTGGTGGCCAAGCTGCCTGGTGGCGAGCATGGCGATGAGGCGGTGATCTTCTCCGCACACTGGGATGCCTTCGGTATCGGCCAGGCCGATGCCAAGGGCGACCGCATCCGTCGCGGTGCGATCGACAATGCCACCGGCGTGGCGACCGTGCTGGAACTGGGCCGGGTGTTCGCCGCTGGCCCGCAGCCGCAGCGCACGTTGTACTTCGTTGCCTTGACCGCCGAAGAGAAGGGCCTGCTGGGCGCCAGCTACTACGCTGCGCACCCGCTGGCGCCGTTGGACAAGACCGCCGCAGTGCTGAACATCGAGATGTTCAGCCCGGACGGCGCAACCCGTGACATCGCCTCGTGGGGCAAGGGCCGGGTAACGCTGGAAGCTGACCTGGAGCGCGTGGCCAAGGCCCGTGGTCGCAGCTACAGCCCGGACCCGAACCTGGAAGCCGGCTTCTTCTACCGCGCCGACCACTTCGCTTTCGCCCGCTTGGGCGTGCCGGCGATCACCATCGGCCCGGGCCTGGACAAGCTGGAGGGTGGTGTCGAGGCCGGCCGCGCGCTGCGTGAGAAGTACTTCGCCGACTGCTACCACCAGGCCTGTGATGCCTGGACCCCGAGCTGGGACCCAGCCGGCCATGCCGCCGATACCCTGCTGGTGTACGACCTGGGCGCGGAGCTGGCAAACAGCCGCCGCTGGCCAACCTGGGAAAAGGAATCGGAATTCCGCGGCGAGCGCGACAAGAGCGAAGCCGCGCGCCGTTGAGGGGAGTGCCGGCCACTGGCCGGCAACCTCATGAACCTTCGGAAAGAACAGGGTAATGCCGGCCAGCGGCCGGCATTACCCGCGTCGGCGCAGTAGTGTCCACGCACCCCAGCCGCTGGCGGCGAGCGCTGCGAGGTAACACGCCACCATCGTGCGCATTCCCACTGCATGCAGCGGGCCCGGGCGGGCACTTGCGCGCATCTGCAGCGAACTGTGGCCGCCGCCCAGGTCCGTGGCCAGCTGCAGCGCCAGTGCGGCGCTGAACACCAACAAGGCCACTCCAAAAGCGATGCGCGGCCATGTCGCCTGCGCGGCGGGGCGGCGCAGCAGCCAGGCCAGTGCGGTGGCTGCTGCCAGCGTCGCCGCGAGCCACATCAGTGGAGTGGCAGGAGACGCAGCAGCCACCGGCATTGCACCGGTGGCTGCGATCACTACGGCGCGCTTACTTGCGGGTGCCGTCGAGCCAGTTCGGGCCCTTGTTGGTGAGGAAGAAGACATAGACCACCAACGATACCGCGATCGTTGCGGTGACGTAGATGGCGAACCAGTCCACGTGGCCGGTCTTCAGTGCGCCCTGGTACAGCAGCGGGGCGGTGCCACCGAACAGCGAGTTGGCCAGCGCATAGCCCAGGCCGACGCCCAGTGCACGCACATGGGTGGGGAACAGTTCCGCCTTCACCACCGCGTTGATGGAGGTGTAGCCGGTGAGGATGACAAAGCCCAGCGCCAGGGTGAGGAAGGCGAAGGTGGCATCGTGCTGGTGCGGCAACTGGGTGATCAGGTACCAGCTGTACAGCACGCCGCCGACACCGAAGAACACCAGCAGGGTCTTGCGGCCGATGATGTCCGACAGCCAGCCACCGACCGGCTGCAGCACCATCAGGAAGGCCAGCACGCCCAGGTTGATCAGGGTGCCGGTCATCGGGTCATTGGCGGCGAACGCACTCTGGATCATCTTCGGGCCGTTCACCGAATAGGTGTAGAAGGCCACGGTGCCACCGGCAGTGATCAGGAAGCACAGCAGCAACGGGCGCCACTGGTGCACGAACAGCTCGTACATCGAACCGGACTTCTGCGCCTTGCCTTCGCGTGCAGCTTCAATGGACGACTCCGACAGCGACTCGTCCATGCCACGGCGCAGCCAGAACACCACCACTGCGGCGATGCCGCCGATGCCGAAGGCGATGCGCCAGCCCCATTCGGAGATTTCCGGCTTGCCCCAGAAGGTCAGCATCAGCAGCAGGGTCAGCTGGGCCAGCACATGGCCACCGACCAGGGTGACGTAGTGGAAGGAGGACAGGAAGCCGCGGCGACCAGGAATGGCTGCTTCGGACATGTAGGTGGCGCTGGCACCGTATTCGCCACCGGTGGCGAAGCCCTGCAGCAGCCGCGCGAACAGCAGGATCACCGCCGCCCAGATGCCGATGCTGGCGGCGGTTGGGGTGATGGCGATGAGGAATGAACAGGCCGCCATCAGCGTGACCGACACCGTCAGGGCCTGGCGACGGCCGTGGCGATCGGCGAAGCGGCCGAAGAACCATGCACCGATCGGGCGCATCAGGAAGGTCGCAGCGAAGATCGCCCAGACGTACATCGTGGAGTTCTTGTCGTCGGGTGAGAAGAACTGCGATTCGAAGTAAACGGCAAATACCGAGTACACATAGACGTCGTACCACTCCACCAGGTTGCCGGCGGAGCCTTTGAGGGTATTGGAGATGGAACGCCGCAGCGCGGCGCCGTCGGTGCTGGGGACAGCGGAATGGGACGTGGTGCTCATCCGGGTGGGAATCCTCGATGCGGCGCTTCCGTGCGGGAAAGATCGGTGCCAGCCGCGCGCGGGGCGCTTGCGGCCAGCCTCCTAGGTACTGCATCCCACGTCAACGCCGGGTGCCGGAGGGGCGGGCGGGGAATGGGACCGGACAGGGTGACAGCGGGCGCCGGACTGGCCTATAGCTAAATCGTCGTACGCCCTTTCGCGTCCGGCATCCGGGAAGATCGCCCATTTGCGTTGCAGTGTGTTGAAAACCGGGGTTATTTCAGCCGGCCGAACGTCCTAGAATCCGCGTTCCCCCAGCTCCCTGGTGCGTCATGTCGGCTCCCCCTGTTCCGTCTGCGGCTGCCCCCCGGGGTGGCCTTGTCGCGTTGGCGCTGCTGCTGGTCTACGTGGTCTGGGGGTCGACCTACCTGGGAATCGCCAAGGCCCTGCACGGCGGCGCGCTGCCGCTGACGATGGTCTCCGGCAGCCGGTTCATCATTGCCGGCGGCCTGATGTTCCTGGCCCTGCGCCTGTTCTGGAAGATGCCGAACCCGACGCTGCGGCAGTGGCGCAACCTGGTCATCATGGGCGTGACCATGCTGGTGCTGGGCAACGGCATGGTGGTACTGGCCGAACGCGAGGTGTCTTCGGGCCTGGCCGCCACGGCGGTGGCCTCGGTGCCATTGTGGATGGCGCTGTTCTCGGCGCTGCGCGGCCAGCACGCCAGCAAGGGTGAATGGCTGGGCATCGCCGTCGGCTTCGTCGGCGTGGTCTGGCTCAATGCCGGCAGCAGCCTGACCGCTTCGCCCACCGGGCTGGTGCTGCTGCTGATTGCGCCGATCGGCTGGGCGTTCGGCTCGGTGTGGGCGCGCGGGCTGGACCTGCCGGGCCCGTTCATGACCGCCGCCGGTCAGATGCTCTGTGGCGGCGTGCTGCTGGTGCTGATCGGCCTGGCCGTTGGCGAGCGTCCGACCACGCTGCCCGATACCGGCGGTCTGCTGGCGATGGCCTACCTGTGTGTGTTCGGTTCCATCGTGGCGTTTACCGCCTATGTGTGGCTGCTGCAGAACGTGCGCCCGGCGCTGGCCGGCAGCTACGCCTACGTCAATCCTGTGATTGCTGTCCTGCTGGGGGCTGCATTGAATGGCGAACGTTTCGGTTGGCGGGACTTCCTGGCCATGGCGGTCATACTTCTGGGCGTGGTGGTGTTGACGATGGCGAGGACGCGCAAGCGATGAGCATGGACGAGAACGAACAACGCCGGGGCCTGCTGGTCACCGCCTCCACCTTCGTGCTGTGGGGGCTGGTGCCGGTGTACTGGCACCTGCTCAACGAGGTGCCCTCGTTCCAGATCATCGCCCATCGCATCATCTGGAGCGCGGTACTGGTGGTGGGCTGGCTGCTGATCGCCTCGCGCCTGGGCTGGTGGCAGAAGATCGCCGCGCAGCCGCGCGCGCTGCCGATCCTGCTGCTGTCGAGCCTGACCATCGCCTTCAACTGGGGCCTGTACATCTGGGCGGTGAACGCCGGGCATGTCATCGAGACCAGCCTGGGCTACTTCATCAACCCGCTGGTGAACGTGCTGCTGGGCGTACTGGTGCTGAAAGAGCGCCTGCGCCGGGTGCAGTGGCTGGCCGTGGCGATCGCTGCGGTGGGCGTGGCCTGGCTGACCATCGACGCCGGCACGCCGCCGTGGATCGCGCTCGGCCTGGCGTGTTCGTTCGGCCTGTACGGCCTGCTGCGCAAGCTGGTGTCGGTCGATCCGGTGGCCGGGCTGGGCGTGGAAAGCCTGTACCTGTTCCTGCCGGCGCTGGGCTTCGCGCTGTGGTCGGAAAACGGGCATGGCGGTGGCTTCTTCGGCGGCTGGGGCTGGGGCAACGATCTGCTGCTGGTGTTCGGCGGCGTGATCACGGCGGTACCGCTGATCGGCTTTGCCTACGGGGTGAAACGCATCCCGTTGTCGCTGGTCGGCATCCTGCAGTACATCGCGCCCAGCCTGCAGCTGCTGCTGGGCGTGTTCTTCTTCCACGAAGCGTTCGATACCGGCAAGGCGATCGGGTTTGCGGCGATCTGGGCCGGCCTGGTGCTGTTCGTCGGCGACAACGTGCGCGCGATGCGGGTTGCGAAACGGTAGCGCCGGGCCATGCCCGGCGAAGGCGGTGCAAAAAAGAACGGCGCCCCGAGGGGCGCCGTTCTGCTTCCATCCACGGCCAGGAGAGAGTTGGCCGTGGCGGGAACGCGGTTGCAGGCTTAGAAGCGCTGCTGGTACTTCATGTACATGAAACGACCAATGTCGAAGCCACCGTAGTAGGTGAAGCTGCTGTTGGGCTGGCTGTACATGATCGGACCCTGGTGGTCGAACACGTTGTTCAGGCCCAGCGACACGGTGCCATCCCACGGCAGGCTGTAACGCACCTGCAGGTCGTGGAAGGTGTTGGACCCCACCTTGCGGCTCGGCTGTGCATCGGTATACGGCGAAACGAAGTCGGCCATGTTGCAGTCCGGGCCACCGCCCAGATCGTACGAACAGGCTTCCTTCATGCCGGAGTAGTAACGCGCGGTCCAGCCGATGCCAAGGTTGCCGTACTGCCAGTCCAGGTTGACGGTCGAACGCACGCGGAAGTCACCGGCCCAGCCCACGCGCTGCTCCACCGGGGTGGTGGCGGCGCTGTCGTTGCGCTGTTCCAGGTAGTCGGTGTAGGTGGTGTTCCAGTTGATGGCGAACTTGCCGTACGCGGTTTCCGGCAGGCGGTAGCGCACGCCGATGTCATAGCCGGCGGTTTCGCGGTAGCCGGCATTGACCAGCGAGCGATCCAGCGCGGTCACCTGGCCACGAGTGGCCGCAGCGGTGGAACGGGTGAAGCGGCCGCATGCCGAATCCACACCCTGCACATAGCACTGGTTGAGGATGTCGGTGGCCGACTCGCCGACGATGGCGTTGTCGATGCGGATCTTCCACCAGTCCAAGCTGATGTCCAGGCCCTGCACGAAGTCCGGGCTGTAAACCAGGCCGACGGTCCAGGTCTTGGCGGTTTCCGGCTTCAGTTCCGGGTTGGAACCGGAGTTGAAATCGGAGGTGGCCTGCTGGCCCGGGCGGTTGGCAACATTGCCATCCGAACCGGTCTGCTGGCGGAAGTTCGTCGGCACGTTCAGCGCCTGGCAGCGTGCTGCCACGGTGGCGCTGCTGGCGGCGATACCGAACTTGGAATCGCACGGGTCGGTGAACGAATCACGGCTGGACACCGCGCCGCCGTAGAGGTCATCCACGGTGGGTGCACGGAAGCCGGTACCGTAGGTCGCGCGCACCAGCAGGCTGTCGATCGGCTTCCACTTCAGGCCGAACTTGCTGTTGGTGGTCGAACCGAAGGTGTTGTAGTCGGTGTAGCGACCTGCCAGGTCCAGCGACAGTTCGCGCGCGAACGGCATGTCGGCCAGCAGCGGCACCTGCATTTCCAGGTAGACCTCGTTGAGCGAGTAATCGCCACGGGTCGGCTGGCCGGTGGTGCCGGCGATCTGGCCCTTCTGCACCATCAGGTCCGGGGTGTAGCTGGCTTCTTCGCTGCGGTGCTCAAAGCCCATCGCACCCATGATGTCACCGGCCGGCAGGGTGAACAGCGAGCCGGAGATGTTGGCGCTGGCCACCTTGGTGGTGCTGCGCATCTTGTCGACGAAACGGGTGAACAGGTAGTCCTGCACGTCCTGGTTGCCCAGCGAGCCGGGGCCGGTGTAGCCCATCGGCGCGGCCGGATTCCACGGCACGCAGCCGGCAATCACCGCACCCGGTGCGCCGCAGCGGGCCACGTCGCCGTCCATGAAGGACGGGCCGACGGCCTGGTTGACGTGCGGCTGGTACATGCTGCCGGTGCCAACGCGCTCGCCTTCATTGCGGTTGTACATGTAGCTGACGTTCCAGTCCCAGTAACGCGAACCGGTTTCGAAGCTGCCTTCCAGGCCGAGGCTGGCACGCTTGGTTTCCAGCGTGTTCTCGGTACCGCGCGGCAGTTCTTCAGTGCGGTGCGAGAACAGGACGTCCTGGCCCCACTTGTTGAAGGTGCTGTCCTTGGACAGCGCCGCGCGGGTGCCATTGCGGGCCTGCGCGGCCGAGACCGAGTACGGGTAGCCGGCCAGGTGCTTGGTCGACTCGCGCTTGCTGTACAGCGCGTCGGCGACGATGCGCAGGTTGTCGGTGATCGAGAAACCACCGTTGGCGAACACCGAAGTGCGGTCCAGGCCGCTCAGCAGGCTCATGTTGGTCTTGGCGTTGGCACCATCAGCCGGGTTCGGCGTGTGGAAGTTGCCAGCCTGGCTCGGATCACCGCCGGGGCCCACGGTCAGCGGCTTGCCGCCCACGGTGACAGTGCCCCACTGGGTGGTCGGGCTCAGCGCGTCGACGTCATCGGCGTGGCGCGGGCCACCCGGGTAGCGGCTGAACTCGCGGTCCTTGCCGAGGATCTCGTCTTCCTTGGTGCGCTCGGCACCGACGCTGAACCAGCCGCGGTCGAAGGTCTTGCCGAAGGTCGCGCTGTAGGAGCGCTTCTGGCCGTCGCCTTCACCGTACTGGCCGACATAGACGCTGGCTTCGCCACCATCGAAGTTCTTGCGGGTGATGATGTTGACCACGCCGGCGATGGCGTCCGAGCCGTACAGTGCCGAAGCACCGTCGGTCAGCACTTCCACGCGGTCTACGATCGCCGAAGGAATGGAGGCCAGGTCGGAGTAGCCGCCGGCGCTGACGCCCATGCGGCGGCCGTCGATCAGCACCAGGCTGCGTTCCGGGCCGAGGTTGCGCAGGCTGACATACATGCCGCCGAAATCGCGCGAGGAGCTCAACGAGGACGAGCGGCTCAGGCTCGGTGCGCCGGCTGCAGTGACGTCCTGCAGGATGTCGGCAACGTTGACGTAGCCCTTCTTCTCGATGTCGGCGCGGTTGATGGCCACTACCGGCTGCGCGGTCTCGACACTGGCCTGGCGGATGCGCGAGCCGGTGATTTCGATGCGGTCGAGGTTGGTGGGGGTATCGCCGGCTTCCTGTGCGAAGGCGGGGGTGGTGCAGCTGGCGGCCAGCGCGATGACGATCGCGTTGCGCAGCGGGGTGGTCTTCAGGGACATCCGTGAAATCTCGTGTTTCAGAAAAAACATGCGTCCGTTCTGTGGACGCGTGGGGTGCTGCAAACCAACGTGGGGCCGGGATTCTAAGGTGTTTTCATCGGTAACTGTTTGTCCGCGCGCGCTGTAATGACGCGAATATGAATCGCACCCAACAATCCACAGGTGAGTTGTGCGCAACGTCACGCCGACGGCGTTTTCGATGAGCAGAGGCACCGATAGCGGCAGTGATTGCGCAATCTGTAATCGTTGTCGCGTGCGTACACGCATCCATCCACGCATGGCGTGGATCTACTGCAATAACAGCGTCATCCACGGCATGCGTGGATGACGCCCAAACAAAAAGGGACGGAGCCTTCGCTCCGTCCCCTGCAAAATGCTATTTCATGCTTGCGCGGTGATCAGGTCTCGCGCAGCGCCGTGGTGATCGGCAGTCGCGCGGCGCGCAGTGCCGGGAACAATCCACCGACCAGGCCGATGCCCAGCGCCCATTTCAGCCCGCTCCACAACAGTTCCGGCGATACATGGAACTTGAACACCACCGCGCTGAAGTTGCTGCCGATGGTGGACACGCTGTAGCCGTTGAACAGCAGCCATGCCACCGCGCAGCCGAGCAGTCCGCCGAGCAGGGCCAGCAGCATGGTTTCCAGCATCACCGCCGTCACCACCGGCAGGCCACGGAAGCCGATCGCACGCATGGTGGCGATCTCGCGTGCACGCGTGGCCACGGCGGCATACATGGTGTTGAGCGCACCGAATACCGCACCCACCGCCATGATCGTGCCGATCACCTTGCCAAGGATGTCGATCAGCTTGGTCAGCCCGCCGCCCTGCTTGCTGTAGTAGACGCGGGTGGTTTCCACGTCCAGTTTCAGGCGCGGATCGGCGGCCACCGCTGCTTTGAACTGATCGAAGCCGGCCTTGCCGTCGGTGCGCACGCTGATCGACTGCCAGGCACTGCGCTGGTAGGTGGTGGCCAACGTATCGGCATCGGTCCACAGCTCCGAATCGTGGGCATCGCCGGTGGCGAACACACCCACCACCGTCCATGTCTGATTGCCCAGCGTAAGCGTCTTGCCGACGTCCATGTCGCGGAACTGGCCCTTCGCGCCCTGACCCACCACGATCTCGCGCAGGCCGGTGGCGAACTTGCGGCCTTCCACGATCTTGACCTTGTCGTGCACAGCCCACGCCTGTGGGCCGACGCCGCGGAACTGCGCGTTGACGTCGGTGCCATCGGCCTTGGAGACCAGGTTGACCACCTGCGACAGCTCCGGCGACAGCAGGGGCCGACCTTCGGCATCGCGGCTGATACCGGGCAGCGTGGACAGCGTGGGCACCTGCTCGCGGGTGATGACCGAGTTGGTCTCGGCCTGCGAGCCGCCACGCAGCACGATCGCGGTGGTGTCATCGCCGGTGTTGTTGAGCGTGGCCTGGAAGCCTTCGCCCATTGCCAGCATGGCCACCAGCACGCCGACCACGCCGGCGATGCCGATCACGATCACCGACGATGCACCCCAGCGTTGCGGCAGGCTGGCGATGCCGATGCGGGTGGCGGCCAGGGCCAGCCGCCCGCTGCGGGTCAGCAGCAGCCACAGTGCAACCAGTACGGTGATGACCAGCACGCCGATCCACGGCAGGCCGATCCATACCACCAGACCCACGGCCAGCAGCAGCACGGTCGCCGCATTTCCCAGCCACTTCTTGAGCTTGTTCATGACAATGTCCTCAGCGGCCGGCCAGTGCATCGACGATCTTCAGGCGCTTGGCCCGCAGCGCGGGCAGCAGCCCGACCACGATGCCGATCACCACGATCAGGACGATGCCCACCAGCCAGGTGGGTGTGGGTACGTGCGGCGGCAGCATGCCCATGCTCTTCGGGCTGATGGCCGGCAGGATCAATGCGGCCAGGCCCATGCCGATCAGGCCACCCAGGCCGATCAGCAGCACCGATTCGACCATCACCAGGGTCAGCACCGTGCTGTCCTTGAAGCCCAGTGTCTTCAGCGTGGCCAGTTCCGGCACGCGCTCGCGCACGGCCTGGGCCATGGTGTTGCCGGTCAACAGCAGCAGGGTGAAGAACACCGCACCCATGATCGAGGTGACGATCATGCCGATGTCGGCGAACTGCTTGACGAAGGCCTGCTGGAACGCCGATTCGGTCTGGGTCTTGGTTTCGTGGTCGGAGTTGGCCGAGATTGCATCGATGGCCTGCGCCACCCGCGAGGACTGGTCCGGGTTGTCCAGCGTTACCGTGTACCAGCTCACCTGGTTCTTGATGTAGTCGTTGGATTCATCGAAGTACTTCCAGTTCATCATCAACTGGCGTTCTTCATTGGCGGCCAGGGCGCGGTCCTTGGAGCGGTAGATGCCCTTCAGCTCCAGCGGCCAGTCGTTGCTGCCACCGCGCGGGAAGATCGTGGCCTGCATCGGGATGGTGTCGCCGATCTTCCAGCCGAACTGCTTGGCCAGGGTTTCGCCGACGATCGCGCCGGTGCGGGTCTGCTGCCAGTCGTGCAGCTGCGCCGGGTCGATCTGCAGTTCGCGGTACACGTCGAAGTAGTTGGGTGCCACCGAGAAATTCGGGAAGAAGTTCTTCGGGTCCTGGTAGATGCCGCCGAACCACATGCCGTAGGTGACATCGCGTACGCCGGTCACCTGGCGGATATTGGCTTCCAGGCGGATCGGCAGCGACTGGGTGATCGACAGCCGCGAGGCCACCACCAGCCGGTTCGCGCCTTCCACGCTGCCGCCCGAGGAAAAGGCCACGCGCACCGAATCGAGCATGCCGAACAACAGGAACGCGGCCACCACCGACAGCAACGTCAGCAGGGTGCGGGTGCGGCTGCGGAACAGCTGCGCCCAGACCAACGAGAAGTATTTCATCGCTGTGGCCTCCGTCAGTGGGCCAGCGGCGCGTCGGCCAGCTCGCCCTTGTCCAGGTGCACCGTATGGGTGGCGTACTCGGCGGCCTTGGGATCATGGGTGACCATGATGATGGTCTTGCCGTGTTCGCGGTTGAGCTGCTGCAGCAGGCCCAGGATCTCCTCGGCAGACTGGCGGTCGAGATCGCCGGTAGGTTCGTCGCAGATCAGGAAGGTCGGGTCGGACACGATCGCGCGGGCGATCGCCACGCGCTGCTGCTGGCCGCCGGACAATTCGTTCGGGCGGTGGCTGCGGCGATCGGCCAGGCCGACCAGGGTCAGCGCGATCTCGGCGTTGCGCTTGCGCTGCGCCGCGCTGAGATGGGTCAGCAGCAGCGGCAGTTCCACGTTCTTCTGCGCGGTCAGCATCGGCATCAGGTTGTAGAACTGGAACACGAAGCCGACGTGGTGGCTGCGCCAGGTGGACAGCTGCCCGCCGCTCATCTGGTCGATGCGTTCGCCTTCGATGCTGATTTCGCCGCCGCTGGGATTGTCCAGGCCGCCGATCAGGTTGAGCAGGGTGGTCTTGCCCGAACCGGACGGGCCCATCAACGCGACGAAGTCGCCGCTGGCGATGTCCAGGTCGATGCCGTGCAGCACCTGCACTTTTTCAGGGCCACGCTGGTAGGTCTTGGTGATGTTGCGCAGTGAAACCAGGGTCGACATGGGTGGTTCTCCACGAAAGGCGGGAAACGGGAAGTCGCGCCGGCCGATGGCCGGAGGCGTGCGTCGAGCGGTACTGCCGGCGGCGCCGTGCAGGCGCCGGGCCGTTATTGCGCTTGTTTCTGTTGCACCTTGGCGCCATCGCGCAGGTTGTCTGGCGGATTGATCACCACCAGCTCGCCCGCGCTCACGCCCTTCAGGATCTGCCGGTCCTTGCCCATCGCCTGGCCGGCGTCGACCGTGCGCTGCTGTACGCGGTTGTCATCGCCCAGCACGAAGGCCACCGATGCCGCATCGCGCTGGACCACTGCGCTGGCCGGCACGCGCACGCCCTGCGGCTTGGCCGCTGCCTGGGGCTGCGCCTGTTCCAGGAAGCTGACCCGCACGCCCATCTCCGGCACGATGCGCGGGTCTTTCACCTTCAGCGCCACGCGCACCTTCACCGTGGCCTTGCCACGGTCGGCGGTGGGAATGATGGCGATCACCTCGGCCGGGATCTTCCATTCCGGATAGGCATTGAGCGTGGCTTCCACCGGCATTTTCGGCTGCACGCGGCCAATGAAGGCTTCGCCCACTTCGACTTCGATCTCCAGCGACTCCATATCCACAATGGTGCCGATGCCGGTACGGGTGAAGCCACCGCCGGCCGACAGCGGCGAGACGATTTCGCCGGGCTGGGCCGCCTTGGCAGTGACCACGCCGGAGAACGGCGCGCGCACGATGTTGTTGTCCACGCCCAGGTCGGCAATGGCGAGCTGATCGTTGGCGACCCTGACATTGCGCTGCGCGGTTTCCAGCTGTGCACGCAGGCTGTCGCGCTGGGCCACGGCCTGGTCGTACTGGGAACGCGAGACCAGCTGCTGGCCAACCAGTGCCTGCAGGCGGCCTGCTTCTGCGGCAGCCTGCTTCTGCTGTGCCTCCAGTCCGGCCACCTGGCTGCGCGCGGCCTGCAGCTGCGATGCATACAGGCTGCGCTGCGCATCGGCATCGATCGGATCCAGGGTGGCCATGATCTGGCCCTGCTCCACGCGCATGCCTTCTTCGATCATCACCTCGCGCACCTTGCCGGTGATCTTGGCCGAGACGGTGGCCATGCGCCGGGCGACCACATAGCCACTGGCATCGAGTACCGAACTGCTGGCACCGCCTTGCTGGATGGCCACCGCGGGCGCGGTTTCCACTTCCACGGCAGGGGCGCGGCCGAACAGTGCGAAGGCACCCCCGGCCAGCAGCAGGATGATCACGGCCACGACGATCCACAGCCAGCGACGTCCCCCGTTGCCGCCGCTGGAGGCGGGCGGTGGCGACTTGCGGTCGATGCGGAGTTCCTTCAACAGCTCGGCAGAAGCGTTCATTCGTTCCATCACAGGCGTTCGGGCGGGTGTGACCGGAAGGGCGGACTGCAGCGGTTCCGGCGGTGGAGCGTGCGGCACAGCATGACGGCAGGCACAGCGATGACGGCAGTGACAGCTGTCATCCGAAGACATTGACGGTGGCAACTGCGAAATGTGACCACGGCGGCACAGGATGGCAACGTCCCCGCTACCGGTACTGCCCATGGATCCGATCGCCCCGTCGTTGGCCCACCTGCGGCAGGTGCAGGTGCGCTACCGCGACCATACCGCCCTGCACGGTATCGACCTGCAGGTTCGCGCTGGCCAGGTGCTGGCGCTGCTGGGCCGCAACGGTGCCGGCAAGAGTACCGCGATCAGCGTGCTGTTGGGCCTGCGCCGCGCCGATGCCGGCCAGGTGGCGCTGCTCGGTGGCGACCCGCAGCTGCGCGCCTGCCGCCTCGGCCTGGGGGTGATGCTGCAGAGCACCAGCCTGCCGCCGATGCTGCAGGTGGACGAGCTGGTGGCACAGGCCAGTGCCTGCTATGCCGATCCCCTGCCGCTGCCTGACGTCCTGCAGCGCGCCGGCCTGCGCGATCTGGCCACGCGCCGCTACGGCCAGCTGTCCGGCGGCCAGCAGCGCTGCGTGCAGTTCGCCATCGCGCTTTGTGGGCGGCCACGCGTACTGTTCCTGGACGAGCCCACCACCGGCCTGGACATCCAGGCGCGGCAGGCGATGTGGCAGGCGATCCGGCAGTGTGTGGCCGAAGGCTGCGGCGTGCTGTTGACCACCCACTACCTGGAAGAGGCCGAGGCGTTGGCGCAGCGGGTGGTGGTGCTGGAGCAGGGGCGGGTGCTGGTCGATGCGCCGTTGTCGGAACTGCGCCTGGCCGACCGACCGCGGCGTATCCGCTGCCGCAGCACGCTGGCGGTCGATGAGGTGCAGCAGTGGCCGGGTGTGCAGCAGGCGCAGCGGGAAGGCGGACATCTGCAGCTGCTGGCCAGCCCGGCCGAGCCGGTGGTGGCGCGCCTGCTGGCAGCCGACGCGCAGCTGCGCGAACTGGAAGTACAGGGCGCGGCACTGGCCGATGCTTTCCTCGATCTGACCCGGGAGGCCGCATGAACGCCCTGACCAGCACCCCACCCGTACCGGCATCTGCCTGGCGCCAGGCACTGCGCCCGTACCGCGCCGAACTGCTGGCCGAACTGCGACGGGCCTGGCGCACACCGGCGTTCGCCGTGCCCTCGTTGTTGTTTCCGGTGCTGTTCTACCTGCTGTTCGGCGTGCTGCTTGGCCGCGGCCACGCGCCGCTGTACCTGCTGGCCACCTACTGCGTGTTCGGGGCGATGGCACCGGCGTTGTTCGGCTTCGGCGTGCAGCTGGCGCTGGATCGTGAAGGCGGCCTGCTGACGCTCAAGCGCGCGCTGCCGATGCCGGCGGCGGCGCCATTGCTGGCGCGACTGGCAATGGCGGTGCTGTTTGCGCTGCTGGTGGCGTTGCTGCTGATTGGCGTCGCCCGCGTGCTGGGAGGCGTGCACCTGCAGGCAGTGCAGATGCTGCAGCTGCTGGCGGTGGCCGGACTGGCCGCGCTGCCGCTGGGCGCCATCGGCCTGCTGATCGGCAGCCATGCCAGTGCCAGTGCGGCGCCGGCAATGGTCAACCTGGTCTACCTGCCGCTGGCGCTGCTGTCCGGCCTGTGGCTGCCACTGTCGGCGCTGCCGAACGTGTTTTCGACGATGGCGCCGCTGTGGCCGACCTGGCATCTGGCGCAGCTGGCGCTGCCGGTGGTCGGGCTGCCGTCGGTGGGTGCTGTCACCGGCCACCTGCTGGTGTTGCTGGCGGTGACCGTGGTCGCGTTGCTGCTGGCGCGTCGGCGCCTGCGCCGGATCGGCTGAACTGGCATGATCGGCAGCGATCCTCCCCGCCTGGAATCACCCGTGTCGTCGAGCTGGCTTGCGTCCCTGCTGCGCCCTGCACCGGATTCGGCGGTGGCCGAACTGCTGCGGCGTGGCAAGTCGCCCTGGAGCGGTGCGATCCATCTGCTGTGGTCGGTATGGATCTTTCTCACCCCGGTGCTCGGCAACGGCTTCACGCTGCGCTGGCTGCTGCTGACCCTGGCCAGCTACCCGCTGTTCCTGCTGCTCTATGCGAAGGTGATGCTGGCGCCACGGCACCACGCGTGGCGCTACGCGCTGGGCATGATCGCGATGGCCCTGGTACTGCTGCCGTGGTATCCGTCGGGGCTGAGCTACTTCGTGTTCGGCTGCGTGATGATCCGCATGAGCAGCCGTGGCGGCTGGTGGGTGTATCTGCTGCAGCTGACCGGATTGAACCTTCTGTTCTGCAGCACCGCGCTGTATTTCGGTTACCCGTGGCAGGCCATGGTGTGGATGCCGGCGGTCTCGTTCATCGTCGGGCTGGTGGTCAACGTCGAGGCCCTGAGCCAGCAGCGCGACGTGGCCCTGCAGCTGTCCCAGGACGAAGTGCGGCGGCTGGCGACCACCGCCGAACGCGAGCGTATCGGGCGCGATCTGCACGACCTGCTGGGCCACACGCTGTCGCTGATCACGCTGAAGCTGGAACTGGCGCGCAAGCTGTACGACCGCGACGATGCGCGTGCGCGGCAGGAGATCGGTGAAGCCGAGGCCATCGCCCGCGAAGCGCTGGCACAGGTACGCAGTGCGGTGACCGGCATCCGCGCCAGCGACCTGGCCGGCGAACTGGCATCGGCGCGCCTGCTGCTGGAGTGCCAGCAGGTGCACCTGCAGTACGCGCCACCGCCGCCGATGCCGGTGGAGGTGGAGCGCGGGCTGGCGCTGGTATTGCGCGAGGCCGCCACCAACATCGTGCGCCACGCGCAGGCGACCCAGGTGCAGGTGGATTTCATGCTTGAGGGACGACAGTTGGCAATGCAGATACGCGATGACGGCCGCGGTGGCGTGCAGGCCGAGGGCAATGGCTTGTGTGGCATGCGTGAGCGGGCCGCGGCGCTGGGTGGCCAGCTGACCCTGCACTCGCCACGTGGCGAAGGCACGGTGCTGACCGTGCGCGTGCCGCTGGTGGCTGCCACCACACCGTTGTCGCCTGCAACAGTGGCACAGGGGGGCGCGGCATGATCCGCATCCTGCTGGCCGAAGACCAGGCCATGGTGCGCGGTGCGCTGTCGGCGCTGCTGGGCCTGGAGCCGGACATTGACGTGCTGGGCAGTGCTGCCGATGGCGAGACCGCCTGGCGCATGCTGCAGCAGCTGCAACCGGACATCCTGGTGACCGACATCGAGATGCCGGGCCTGAGCGGGCTGGAGCTGGCCCAACGCATCGCCCGCCATGAACTGCCGATCAAGGTGGTGATCGTGACCACCTTCGCCCGCGCCGGCTTCCTGCGCCGCGCATTGGAGGCGGGTGTGCTGGGTTACCTGTTGAAGGATGCGCCGGCCGAGAACCTGGCCGACGCCCTGCGCAAGGTGAAACAGGGCATCCGTGCGATCGATCCACAATTGGCGCTGGATGCATGGTCGCAGGCCGATCCGCTGACTGACCGCGAGCGACGTGTGCTGCGTCTGGCCGGCGAAGGCCGTACCGCCAGCGAGATCGCCGAGCAGCTGGGGCTGTCGCATGGCACGGTGCGCAATTACCTGTCCGAGTGCATCGGCAAGCTGGGTGTCGCCAACCGCATCGAGGCCTACCGGCTGGCACGGCAGAAGGGGTGGTTGTAGGGGCGTGCCCCAACGCATCGGTAGCGCCGGGAACACCCGGCGAACCCGATCAATCCTTCCCGCGTGCCATCGCCTGGAACACGCCATCGCGACGCACCCACAGGTGGAACAGCGCGGCCCCCACGTGCATCAGCACCGTGGCGAACAACACATAGGCCAGCAGGCTGTGTGCATTGCGCAGCGCCGCATACAGCGACGGCGTGTGCGGCACGATGGCCGGCAGCTGCAGCCCGCCACCCAGCACGATCGGATAGCCGCCGGCCGACAACATGGCCCAGCCGATCAGCGGCATCGCCAGCATCAGGCCATACAACATCCAGTGCGAAGCCTTCGCTGCCAGCACCTGCCAGGCGGGCAGGTCGGAGGGCAGCGGCGGCGGACGATGGCGCAGGCGGTTGTACAGGCGCAGCACCGCCAGCAGCAGGATCGCGATACCCAGTGGCCGGTGCAGGTCGATCAGCATCGGCCGCAGCTGCAGCGAGGCGACCATGGTCACGCCCACGAACAGCATCGCGATGATCATCAGCGCCATCGACCAGTGCAGTACACGGGCGAGCAGGTTGAAATGGCCGTTGCCGGTGTTCATCGTGCGGCCTCCTTCGGCTGTTCAACCGTGCCGGCGGCACGTTCGCGCTCGCGGCGGTTGAAGGACTGCGAGTACACCGCCGAGCGTGCGGCCAGGATCGGGTCATCACTGCCACGCACGCCGCTGGGCAGGATCAGCGGATCGAAGTTGAGCTGGCCACAACTGCCTTCTTCCTGCGACTGCATGCGGTCCAGGCTGAGCACGCCGGCCACCACCTGCTCGCGCACATCCGGCCACGGCTGCGAGGGGTCGTCAATGGCGTCGCCCGGCTCTGCAATGCTGACCACCAGGTTCCAGCGCACCGGCCCGGCTGCCAGGCGCTGCTGCAGTTCCTGGCTGAGGAAATCGATGCTGGCCTGCTTGCGCGCTTCGGCGTCCATCTCCACCACCGCGGCCTGCGGTTGCCAGCGCCAACGCACCGCGCGCTTCTGCCCCTGCGCGTTGGTGAACCAGAAACTGTTGACGCTGTTGAACGTGGTGTTGGCCCAGCTGCTGGTCCAGGGGGCGTTCCTGGCCCATTGCTGGAACGCCTGCGCGCTCGGGTATTTCGCCAGCACGGCGGCCATCTTCGCCGGGTCCGGCTTGCCGGTCGCCGGGTCGGGGACGGACGCACGGGTCTGCTCGAAGAATGCCTCGGCAGTGGGCACCGCAAAGAACGGGAAACTGTTCATCGCCATCCGCCATTCCTGGCCGTCATCGCCAACCATCTGTACGGCCAGGCTGCGAACGCGTGCGGTGTTGTCTGCACCGTAAGGGTCGCCGCCGCCAATCGACAGGCGGCCAAGTACGGGCACGCTGGATTGGGAAAACACCCGCGCGCTGGACAGGGTCTGCGCCTGTGCGCTGGGCTCGAACCAGCCGGCAACGCACACGCCTTTGCTGTGCGCGCGGCGGAAGCCGGGGTGGGCCGGCCCGGTCGATTCGATGGTGTCGGTGAAGCGCTGCGCGGTCAGGCGGTTGCCGATCCAGCCTGCCAGCCAGGCAAAGGTCAGCGCGGCTGCACCCAGGATCAGCGCGATCAGCGCCAGCCAGGGCAGCGGTGAATGCCTGCGCGGGGAGCTCGGCCCTTGGCCGGCGCGGGTATAGCGGAAGAGCGACATGGGCCAGGACCTGCCTTCACGGAGCGTGTGGGTGGGCGACCCGCACATCCTCGCAGAACCCGGCCGGGGCCGAAATTCAATTTTTCGTCAGATTTGCCGGCCCCACCAGGGCGGGTAGCGCCGGGCCATGCCCGGCGGCTCCATCAGGCGTAACGCGCCTTCAGCATCGCCCACGCCGAACGCAGTGCCAGCGCTTCGCCACCGGCCGGGCGACCCGGGCGCTCGCCATCGTTCCAGGCGTACACATCCAGGTGTGCCCAGCGCTGGCCATCTTCCAGGAAGCGTTCCAGGTACAGCGCGGCGGTTACCGAGCCGGCCATGCGCGAACCGGCGTTGGCCAGGTCGGCGATGCCGCTGCTCAGGTAGCGCAGGTACGGGCGCCACAATGGCATGCGCCACACCGGGTCGCGGGTGGCATCGCCGGCCTGCAGCCATTGCTGGGCCAGCGTGTCGTCGTTGCTGAACAGCGCTGGCAGATCCGGGCCCAGCGCGATGCGTGCCGCGCCGGTCAACGTAGCGAAGTCCAGCACCAGGTCCGGCTTCTGCTCACCGGCAAAGGTCAGCGCGTCGCACAGGATCACCCGGCCTTCGGCATCGGTGTTGTCGATTTCAATGCTGAGGCCCTTGCGGGTGGCGATCACTTCGCCCGGACGGAACGCATCGGGGCCGATCGCATTTTCCACCGCCGGCACCAGCAGGGTCAGGCGCACCGGCAACTGCTGGGCCATCACCAGCCCGGCCAGCGCCAGCGCGTGCGCCGCACCGCCCATGTCCTTTTTCATGTTGCGCATGCCATCGGCAGGCTTGATGTCCAGGCCGCCGGTATCGAAGCACACGCCCTTGCCGACCAGCGCCAGCGCCGGATCGGTTGCCTTGCCCCAGCGCAGCATGATCAGGCGCGGTGCGCGGTGCGAGGCACGGCCGACGGCGTGGATTGCCGGGAAATTCTGCTGCAGCAGTGCATCGCCGGTGATGGCCTCGACCTCGGCACCGTGTGCCTCGGCCAGGGCGCGTGCCGCGTCTTCCAGTTGCTGCGGGCCCATGTCTTCGGTCGGCGTGTTGACCCAGTCGCGCACGCGCAGGCTGGCGGCGATCAGGTCGGCCACTTCGCCCGACGGTGCGGCAACCAGCTGCGCCGGCGCGCGGTTGCGCTTGCGGTAGCGGTCGAAGCGGTAGCTGCCCAGGCCCCAACCCAGCTGCAGCAGCGCCTGTTCGGCGGCAGGCAGTTCGCTGGCGAGCTGCCATACGCTGCCTTCCGGCAGTGCATGCGGCGCATGCGCATAGCTGTACGCATCGGCGCGATCACCCACGCCGATCACCGCGCCGGCCAGACCGTCGGCGCCCGGCAGCAGCGCCACCGAGTGCGCGCCGGCGGTGAAGCCCTGCGACTTCAGCCAGGCCTGGATGGCGGCCGGCTGGCCGTTCTTCCATGCCTCGAACTGGGTGCGGTCAACCACGTGCAGCGGCAGCGCCGCAGCCGTGTCGGCAGTGAAACCAGTGATCTCGCTCATGCGTCAGGTACTCCGGGATTGGTCAGCGTCGGCGGCATCGGCGGTGGCATCAAGCCAGTCGGCCAGCCCGGTGAGGGTGTCGAACTGCAGGTCCGGCTGCAGCTGCGGGTGGTTCCAGGTGGCCGCTTCGCGGTTGATCCAGCAGCCGCGCAGGCCGGCGGCCATGGCGCCGGCCACGTCCATCTCGACGTGGTCGCCCACATGCAGCACCTGTGCCGGAGGCACCCCCAGGCGCGCGCAGGCGGCGTGGAAAATACTCGCTTCCGGTTTGGCTGCGCCGTGCTCGCGCGCACCCAGCTGGAACGTGAAGTGATGGGCCAGGCCGATCCGTTCCAGGTCGGCATTGCCGTTGCTCAATGCGGCCACCGGTACCCGTGCGGCGATCCGCGCCAGCGCGTCCAGTGCGTCGGGGTAGCACTCCACCTGGTTGCGCGCGGCATAGAACACTTCATAGGCCGGTTCCAGCAGCTCCAGGCTGGCGCCGCTGTTTTCCAGCGCCTCCTGGATTGTCAGGCGGCGCAGCGCGCTCAGGTCGAAATGCAGGTGCGGATTGTCGCGGAACGAGCGCTCGCGCAGTTCGCGCATCGCCGCTACCGGGTACATCGCAGCGGTGGCGGGGCTGTGCTCACGCATCCAGTCGAACAGGACCTGGTCGATGCGGGCACCGATAGGAGCGAACGGCCACAACGTATCGTCGAGGTCGAGGGTGATGGCTAGGACAGGAAATTTCACCCCGCCATTCTATCCCCGCCCGCGCGAGCTTTCATGCACCGCGACGGACCGGGGTGCTGCAGGGCGCGTCAGCGCAGGTCGTAGGAGCAGCCGATGGTGGTCTGGCCATCGGAACGCTGCACGTCCAGGTTGTGCCGGCCCACTTCCCGCGTGTAGGTGCCTGCCACCGGGTTGGACAGCTTCGCCAGTGCTGCGACCTGTTCGACGCTGGCCGCGCTGAAGTACGCGGTGAAACTGTCCACGCCATCCTCACCGCTGTCGCCGTCGTACGCCTGCAGGCGGTTCACTGGCTGGCCCAGCACCATCAGCGGCGTGGTCAACAGGAATTCACCGCTGGATTCGCCGTTTTCCGCACGCAGCGGTGGTGGCGCCAGTCGCTGGGCCATCGCTTCGAACTGCCTGGGAGTGAGGTGGCGCTTGCAGGTGACTGCTTCGACCAGCTGGGCACGCGCCTGATCGGCAGCCGATGGCGTGGCGGCGAAAGCAGGGAAGGCAAGGCAGGCAAGGGCGAGGCAGCGCGTGGCGAACGACGTCATCCGAACGGATCCATCCGAAAAAAGGGGGCCATATTCTGCCAGCTTTGCCCGTGTTTCCGGCGCTGCGATCTGCGCGCTCGTTGCCGTGGCGCGCTTATTCCAGCAGACGTGCCCAGCCCTGCATGCCGTCCAGCCGCGCCAGCACCAGCTTGATGCACACCAGCAGCGGCACCGCCAGCAGCAGGCCGATCATTCCCCAGGCCCAGCCGAACAGCATCAGCGCCAGGATCAACACCAGCGGCGAAAGCTTCATCTGCCGGCCCAGCACGATCGGGGTCACCAGCTGGCCTTCCAGGGTGTGCAGGGTCAGGTACGCAGCCGCTGGCAGCAGGGCCTGCAGTGGATCGCGGAATTCGACAAAGCCCATCAGCAGCATCAACGCCACGCCGATCAGCGGGCCCACGTAGGGCGCGAAGTTCAGCAGTGCCGCCACCGTTCCCCACAGCAATGCTTCCTGCAGGCCGATGCCCAGCAACATCAGCACGCCCGCCAGCAGCAATCCGACCACGGTATTGATGACGCTGATGGTCAGCACGTAGCGCGACACCTCCCGTTCGATCGAACGCAGGATGTCACTGGTGAAGCGTTGCTGTTGCCGGTTCGGGAACAGCGCGATGGCCGCGCGCTGCAGGCTTTGCCCATAGATCATGAAGAACAGGGTCAGCAGCACCACCGCCAGCACCGAGGCCGCCAATCGCGGGGCACGCGTCAACATGCGGTAGGGGTCATCCAGCTGGGTGCGGATCACCTGCACCTTGCGGTTGCCATCACCGCCTGCCACGCGGGCAAAGTTCTCTGCAGCCTGGTTGGCCTGCTGCACTGGCTTGGTCAGGTCCTGCACCTGGCGGGCAACCTTGCGCAGCTGCTGCGGTGCCTCCTGCGCCCAGTCCATGGCCGGGCCGATCAGCTGCACCGCCAGTGCACTGGTCACCCCCAGGCCCATGCCCAGCACCAGCAGGGCGCCGATCGCACGCGGTATCCATAGCTTCTGCAGCAACCGCAGGATCGGATTGCCGACCAGTGCGAAGAACACCGCCAGCAGCACCGGCAGGATGATGTCCTGTGCCGCCCACAGGGTGTAGGCCACGGCCAGGGTTGCCAGCACCACCAGCGACATCGGCGCGCGCGGGCGCGGCGAAGGTGGCAGCGGTGCCGGATCGGGACCAGCCGGGGACAACAGGGACTCGCTCATTGACGCACCGACCGGGAAGGGAAGCCCATTATCCGCCCGCCGCGATCAACGCGGCGGGTGGGGTTCGTCAACGTTCGGACAATTCAGTGGCCGCTTCCGCCGGTCGCGGCTCGCGCATTTCCGGCTCGGGTGCCGGCTGTGGCACCGGCTGCGCAGGTGCCGGCGGCTGCACGGCCTGCTCTGCCTGGTCGGCCGCATCGTCCGCGCTTTCGGCGGCCTGCGCCGCCACTACCGAGGCAAAGGCAGCCTGCGCACTGGCGAACAGGCTCGATACCGAGCCGACCATCTGCAGCCAACGCGCACCGTTGACCTTGCCCGGCACTTCCAGCTTGCCGGCGATGAAGCCACCGGCCAGACCGACCACCACGATGCGCAGTGGCGACCAGCCCTGCCGCCAGACCTGGCTCAGCACGGTCCAGTTGTCCTGGGTCTCGCCGATGCGCACGGCCATCACCTGCTCGCAGCGCTTTACCCGCCGCTGCAATGCACCGAACTTCATGGCTTGCCCTCCGGAACCTGCACACCGGCATCGGGGTCGTCATCGCTGGGCTCATCGAACAGCCCCAGCCTGGAAAGCTGACGCCGCGTGGCGTGCATGCCGGTATGGTGGAAGAAGTAGGAAACCCGCCAGATCGCATAGCCGGTTACCGCCAGGCTGAGCAGCGAGGTGATCAGCAGGGCCTGCAACCAGCTCAGGCCGATGCTCTGCAGCAGCGCGATCAGCGTGGCGGCCATCAGCAGCCAGGCCGACGCGCCAAACACGATGGCGACGCCGGCCCAGGCCAACGCGCGCCCGAACGCACTGCGTGCCAGCGCGAAATCAGCCGACGCCAAGCGGCGCAGCGAGCGCAGCGAGTGCTTGGCCGAATCGGCGGTCGCCCGGCCGGCACTGCCGACCTGGCGGATGCTCTCGTCCAGCGGCGGGGTGGCCGCCGGATCGGGACGTTGCGTGGTGTCTTCGCTCACGCCGTGACTTACTTGTCGCTGCCGCGGGCCAGCTTGGCGATGATCCAGCCAGTAGCGAAGGCCACGCCGAACGAGGCCAGCGGACGCTCGCGGATCAGTTCGGCAGCGCTGTCGATCAGATCCTTGCCCTTGTCCATCAGCGCGTCGACCTGTTCCTTGGCGGCCGCACCACCGAACTCGGCGGCAGCCAGGCCCGACAGCGCGCTGTCGGACAGTTCGGCCTTGACGTTGGCCTTGCCGATGCGCAGTTCGTCGGTGGCAGCGCCGGTGGCGCCCTTGATCGCACCGCCGGCAGCGGTAGCGGCCTGCTTCAGGTGGGAACCGGCTTCACCCAGGTGGTCCTTCAGGTTCTCGGTATTGGTGGGGCTCATCGAATCACTCCAGTTGCGATGGGGGAACGGACGACCGGCGCTGCCGATCTGGACTTACAGCAATAGCATCACAGGGGTATAGGCCACGTTACGGCCAGGCGATCAGCGCATCACCAGCTGGCCCTGCTGCTGGCCATTGTTGCGCAGGATGCGCAGCACCAGGGTGGGCGGGCGCTGCTGGAAATTGGCGCGCCAGCTGGCCAGGTCGGCAAATTCGCCCACCGTGGCATCGGTGATGATGTCGCCCTGCTGCAGGCCGTTGGTCGCGGCCCGGCTGCCGCGCTTGACCTCGCTGACCAGCACCCCGCCGACGCCGGACTGACGCAGCGACTCGGGCAGGTCGACAAAGGTGGCACCGGCCAGGCGCGGGTCCAGGCTCTCGCCGGTGACGGCACGTGCCTGCTCCTTCAGCGTCGCCTTGATCTGCAGCGGCTTGCCTTCCCGGCGCACGTCCAGGGTCAGCGTGCTGCCCACCGCCGCCAGGCCTTCCACGTTGTGCAGGGCCTCGGCACTGTCCACGCGCTGGCCATTGGCCGATACCACCACGTCACCCGGCTTCAGCCCCGCCGCCGCGCCGGCCGAGCCAGCCAGCACGCGGGTCACCAGTGCACCGCGGGTTTCGCCCAGGCCCAGCCCCTGCGCGATCTGCGCGCTCAGGTTCTGGCTTTCGATGCCCAACGTGCCGCGCACCACCACGCCATGCTTGACCAGCTGGTCGACCACGCTGCGTGCCAGGTTGGAGGGAATGGCAAGGCCCAGGCCGATGTTGCCGGCCATGCTGCCCTGCGGATTGAAGCTGGCGGTATTGATGCCCACCAGCTGGCCCTGCAGGTTGACCAGCGCACCGCCGGAATTGCCCGGGTTGATCGACGCATCGGTCTGGATGAAGTTCTGGTAGCCCAGGCCACGGATGCCACTGCGGCCTACCGCCGAGACGATGCCGGAGGTTACCGTCTGGCTGAAACCGAACGGATTGCCGATGGCCACCACGAAGTCACCGACCCGCAGCTGGTCGCTGTTGCCCAGCTTGATGTCGGTCAGGTTCTGCGCCGGAATACGGATCAGCGCGATGTCGGTGTCACGGTCCGAGCCGAGGAACTCGGCCTTGACCGTGCGCCCATCGGCCAGTGTCACCTGCACGTCATCGGCGTTGTCGATGACGTGGTGGTTGGTCAGCACCAGGCCTTCGGTGGCATCGATGATGACGCCCGAACCGAGCGACTCGTTGATCCGCTCCTGCGGAATATCGGGGAACAGGCGGCGGAAGAACGGGTCGTTGAAGAACGGATTGCGTACCCGCACCACCTGCTTGGTGTTGACGCTGACCACCGCAGGCATCGCCTTTTCCAGCATCGGGGCCAGCGATGGCACGGCCTGGCCGGCGACGGATGCAGGCAGTGCTGCCGTGGTTGGCAGCACGGCCGGCAGCGGTGCCGCGTCGGCACGGTTGTCCAGGTGGGCATTGAGGCCGGTGGCAACGAAGCCGCCGAAGGCAGCGGCGATTGCGAGCGTGAGCAGGGTGGGAAGCGGTCGCATGGGAGTCGGTTCGCAGGCTGGGATGGGGGCCGTTGACGCATACGGTAGAGCAAGCTGAATGAGTGTGTCGCGATCTGGATAAATGCCCCATGAAAATCGCACGCATGCCGAGGGGCCGCTCGACGGTGCCGCGCGCGCCGAAAAGCTGTTCGCGACAGCCTCGAGCGGGTGTTGCAGGGTGTCCCGGCATTGCCCGGACACACCGTGATACTTGCGCAGTTCCGCGCATCCGGCCGTTGCGATGGCACGGGTTGTTGCATTGATGCGTTGGTGCTGGCGCAGGTTGTGCCGGCATGCCGTCGGCAACACGCCAGTGCAGCGCACTACTTAAAAAAAGGGGTTTCATGAATGCACGGCGTGTCGGCGCAGGCTGTTGCCTACACCAGCAGCGTCGCAGTAGATGCGATTGCTGGCGCGCGCCCGTTCCACGATCGCCATTGTCGGTATAGCATCGCCCCGTTTTGACAATCCAGGCCCCTAGGAGGGCAACATGAGCAACGGTAATGGTGTGTCGGTCGTGACCGACGCCGTCGAGAACGTGAAAGAAGCCGCCACCAACGTCGGCGAGACCATCGCCCACGCCGCCGAAGACGCAGTGAAGTCGGTCAAGAAGACCGTCAAGCGCGCCACCAAGGCTGCCGGTACCCGCGTTGCCAAGGCCAAGAAGGTCGTGGCCAAGGTCGAAAAGACCGTGGCCAAGAAGGCCGAGAAGGCTGCCAAGTCGGTTGGCAAGACCGTCGCCAGCGCCAAGAAGAAGCTGGAAGCGGCCAAGAAGAATGCCAAGGCCGAAGCGGCTGCCCTGAAGAAGGAAGTGGCCAAGAAGAAGGCAGCTGCCGGCAAGGCCGTGACCAAGAAGGCTGCTGCAGCCAAGAAGACCACCAAGGCCGCCACCAAGGCTGCCGGCAAGAAGGTCGCCACCGTGAAGAAGGCCGCGACCAAGAAGGTTGCGACCGCCAAGAAGGCCGTGGCCAAGAAGACCACCGCTGCCAAGAAGGTTGTCGGCAAGAAGGTCGCGACCGCCAAGAAGGCTGTGGCCAAGAAGACTGTCGCTGCCAAGAAGGTGGCCGGCAAGAAGACTGTCGCCGCCAAGAAGGTCGTCGGCAAGAAGGTCGCCGCTACCAAGAAGGTCGTCGGCAAGAAGACGGCTGCTGCCAAGAAGGTTGTCGGCAAGAAGGCCGCCGTTGCCAAGAAGGTCGTCGGCAAGAAGACCGCTGCCGCCAAGAAGGTTGTCGGCAAGAAGACCGCCGTTGCCAAGAAGGTTGTCGGCAAGAAGACCGCTGCGGCCAAGAAGGTTGTCGGCAAGAAGGTCGCCGCCACCCGCAAGACCGTCGCCAAGAAGGCTGCACCGCTGAAGAAGGCGGTCGCCAAGAAGGCGCCGGCCAAGAAGGCCGTGCGCAAGGCTGCCAAGCGCAAGTAAGCGCGCTGGCTGCGAAGGCCCTTCCACCCATCGGGTGGGAGGGCCTTTTGCGTTTGTGGGGATCGGGCGTCCACGCGTGGCAACGATGCCCCGTGCTGGGGCAAGATGGAGGCCTTCCGCAGGAGTGCCCGGCATGCGCGGTATCGATTTCAGTTCATGGCAGGGCGTGCTCTCCACCCTGGCCGGCCTGGTCCTGATCACGTTGCTGGGCGTGGGTATCCGCCTGCTGGTGATGCAGACCCTGCAACAGCGCCGCGAGCGCGAAAACCGCCAGATCAACGAGCGGCTGCGCACCTTGATGGCCGCCTACAAGACATTGGGTGGGTCCTTTACCGGCGAACTGGGTGTCGACCCGGCGCACCTGCGCGAGCTGCGCCAGCGTGCCCACGAAGAAGGCATCAGCGAACCCGGCTCGGACCGTGCGCGGCGCATCCGCGATGCGGTCGAGGCGGCGCTGTCGGACATCCTGCTGCTGGGCACCGATGAGCAGGTACGGCTGGCCGCGCGTGCTGCCAGTGAACTGGCGCAGGGGCGCCCGGTGCACACGCACGAACTGGTGATCTCACTGCGCGACTTCGTGCGCGAGGCGTTGGATCTGGCGCCGGTACCGGCCGACCTGGAAATGCCGCGGCAGGGGCCGACCCGTCCTGCGGGCGGTGGCGGTGGCGGCAAGGGCCGCAGTGACGGTGAAGGGAAGGGCGGTCGCGCCGGTGGCGGCGGCGGTGCGGGCGGCGGCATGGGTGCGGGCATGGGCCTGGGGGCCGGCGCTGCGATGGGCGCCGGCCATGCAGCCGGTGAGGATGAAGCAGGCGCGCGTTGAACGCGCCTGCCCCGGTCAGCGCTTGAGTTCGAAGATCGGTTCAAAGCCGCCGTAGATCATCCGTGCACCATCGAAGGGCATCGGATTCCTGGCCGGGTCCAGCCGTGGGTCTTCCATCATCTTCTGCATGCCCGCATCGCGGGTGGCCTTGTCCGGCCATTCGATCCACGAGAACACCACCGTTTCCTCCGCCGTGGCTTTCACCGCGCCGAAGAAGTCGGTGGTCTTGCCATGCGGCACATCATCACCCCAGCCTTCCACCACCCGCAGCGCTCCGTATTCCAGGAACACCACATCGGCGCTGCGTGCGTGGGCCAGGAACTTTTCCTTGTTGGCAGTCGGTACCGCCAGTACGAAACCATCGATGTAGCTCATCGCTTGCCTCCGGTGTGGCTCTGCCTGATGCAGGGCCTTCAGGTGTTCGACGTCTGCTGGCGCGGCAAATCGACAACCATCGCCAGCTTGTTCATCCCGCAGTGGATGTCGTTGATAACGAAGCGCGTGCGCGCACCGCGCGCGTATGCCTGAGGCTTGCTGAATCAATGCAAAAAATTCAGCAATGCGAAGACCGCTGTTTTCAGGGAGCGTTGTGGCGAATAACGGAGAATTTACATTCCCGATGCGATGGCGCCCTGGCGCTGCTGCACACCATAAGAAAGTAAAGGTGTACCCCCATGAAGAATTCGCTGATTGCTCTGGCCCTGGCCGCTGCCCTGCCGTTCACCGCTTCGGCCGCCGAGAACCTGTCGTACAACTACGCCGAGGCCGATTACGCCAAGACCGACATTGACGGCATCAAGGCTGATGGTTGGGGCGTGAAGGGTTCCTACGGTTTCCTGCCGAACTTCCACGCTTTCGGTGAATACAACCGCCAGGAAGTCGACCACACCAACATCAAGGTTGACCAGTGGAAGGTCGGTGCCGGCTACAACGTCGAAATCGCACCGTCGACCGACTTCGTTGCCCGCGTTGCCTACCAGAAGTTCGACCGCAAGCACGGCCTGGACTTCAACGGCTACAGCGCTGAAGCCGGTATCCGCACTGCTTTCGGTGCCCACGCCGAGGTTTACGGCCTGGTCGGTTACGAAGACTACTCGAAGAAGCACGGCATCGACATCGACAGCCAGTGGTACGGCCGTCTGGGTGGTCAGGTCAAGCTGAACCAGAACTGGGGCCTGAACGGCGAGCTGAAGATGAACCGCCACGGCGACAAGGAATACACCGTCGGCCCGCGCTTCAGCTGGTAATCGCATCGACGGCGCGCCTGCGCGCCGCCCGTGCTGCAGCAGGCCCGGCATTGCCGGGCCTGTTGCGTTGTGGGGTTTCAAAACAGAGTCTGACTGGCTGGCATGCGGCCATGCTGCATTGCAATGAATTGGATTCCGCCACCGTCAGCAGCCCCCTACGGTGGATATCCCGTGCTGCTGGACCACCGCGATGTCGCCCGTCCTTCCACCGTTGCTTCCCGATCGGCCGCGTCGCCTGGCCTTGCTCGATCCGCATCCGGTGCTGCGGCTGGGCGTGGAAGTACTGCTGCGCCAGTGCAGCGGCATGGACGTGCTGGGCAGCTATGCCGACGAAGGCAATCTGCTGCAGTTGCTGCAAGACGACCCAGGCTGCGTCGACCTGCTGGTGATCGATGCCTTGCCCCTGGGGGATCTTGGCGATGGCCTGGCGCTGCTGCGGACCCTGGCGCGGCGTTGGCCGACGCTGCCGGTGCTGGTGCTGTCGGCGCACTGCAACGCCAGCACCGTGACCGGTGCGATGCAGGCGGGTGCACGCGGTTTCCTGTGCAAATCGACCACGCCTGAAATGCTGTTGCGCGCGGTGAACGTGGTCGCCCGCGGCGGGCGTTTCGTGCCGCCCAACCTGCGCAACCAGCTGAACCGGTCGCGTTCGCGCCGGATGTCGGCGCCCAGCCTGGCGCCGCTCAGCCGGCGTGAGCGCGAAGTGCTGCGCCTGGTGCTGCAGGGCTGCAGTACCGGCGAAGTAGCCCGGCGCTTCCAGCGTTCTGCGAGCACCATCAGCACGCAGAAGAAGACGGCCTACCGCAAGCTGGGTATCCACAGCGATGGCGAACTGTTCCGCATCCGCCATCTGCTGGAATGCGGCTGACCGGCGTTCAGCCGCCCTGGTACTGCTTTTCTTCCACCAGCGCCGAGCCGGCAACGCGATTGATCTCGTTCTTCACCTGCACGCGCTCACCATTGGTGCCATACACGCCGCGCGCGAGCTGGATGAATGCATCATCGAACACCTGCGCCGCTTCCTTGTCGCGCAGCTGGTCCTGGATGTCCCACATGCGCTCGTTGATCGCCTTCAGCTGCGTTTTCAGCGCAGCCAGCGCCGGCTGCGCATCCAGCTGCTGCTGCAGCAGCGGCAGCAGGCCACCCAGCTCAGTGCGCACGTTGGCCAGCTTGGTGGCCTCGTCAATGCGCTCGGCCTTGATCTCGAGAATGGTGATCTTGTCGATCAGTTCACCGATTGATACCGGGGTCAGGATGGCGTCCACGTGGTTGGTTCCTGGAAACAGGCCTGCATGATACCGCGCCCACCGCAGCGGGATTTACGCCGAATTTGCGCAGCGACGGGCCGATCGCCATCGAACGGTTACGGCCGTGCCGCCGACACTGCCGTCCCGGCGGAATGACCGCCCACAACGGGAACACAGGCAGTGAACAACACGGGGAAGATCGCGGCCGGCATGGCCGTGCTGGCAGGCCTGCTGGGTGCAGGCAGCGCGCAGGCGCAGGTGCAGGTGAGCGGCATGGCAGCACTGACGAGCGACTATGTCTGGCGCGGCAGTTCGCAGAGCGACGGCGATCCGGCCGCGCAGGTGGGGGCAAAGGTGACGGTCGGTCCGGGCTGGTATGCCAGCGGGTGGGGCTCGAATGTTTCCTTCAGGCCGGACAACGGCGCACGCAGCGAGTTCGACCTGGTCGCCGGCTGGTCCGGCGCACTGACGCCCGACTGGAGCCTGGATACGAACGTGACCCGCTATATCTACCCCGGCACCGGACGTGCGCTGGACTGGACCGAACTGAATGTCACCGCCACCTGGAAGCAGCGCGCCTGGCTGCAGGTCGCCCATTCCAGCGATGCGTTGGCCGGCGGCCATCGCGGAACCTATGCGCAGCTGGGCGTGCGCGTCCCCTTGAATGCACGCGTGCGGTTGGAAGCTGCAGCGGGGCAGTACTGGCTGGCCACCGCGCAGGGGCCCGATTACCTGCACGGCCAGTTCAGCGCGGTTGCCACGCTGACACCGGCCTGGGAACTGCGTGCCACCGTGCACGACACCGATACGGCGGCAAAGCGCCTGTTCCCCGGCAACGCCGGGGGACGCTGGGAACTGGCGTTGCAGGGCAGCTTCTAGCAGCCGGCAGCAGCCCGGCGCGCGCGCCAGGCGTCTGGCAGCCACACCAGCAGGGCCAGTACCGCCACCGCGGTACCGGCCAGGCAGACGCCGGTCCAGCCGAAACGCTGATAGACCTGCGCCGACAGCAGCGAGCCGAGCGAACCACCGATGAAGTAGCCGGTCATGTAGCCGGCATTGAGGCGATTGCGCGCCTCTGGCTGCAGCGCGTAGATCAGGTTCTGGTTGCTGACATGCAGCAGCTGCGCGGCCAGGTCCAGCACCACCACGCCAACCAGCAGCGCCAGCAGGGAATGCGCCGACAGCCCCAGCGGCAGCCACGACAGCAGCAACAGCACCAGCGCAATGGCCGTGGCACGGCTGGTCTGGCCACGGTCGGACATGCGCCCGGCAAGACCGGCCGCGAGCGTGCCGGCGGCACCCACCAGGCCGAACAGGCCGATGGTGGCGTCGCTGTATGCGAACGGAGGCTGCGCCAGCAGGAAGGCCAGCGGTGTCCAGAAGATCGCGAACATCGCAAAGCTGCACGCGCCCAGCAGCGTACGTCGGCGCAACACCGGCTCCTGCACGAACAGCGTGCCGATCGAACGCAGAAGTGCGAAGTAGCCCAGCCCAGCGGTGTGATGGAAGCGCGGCAGGCCGCGGTGCAGGGCCAGCGCCGTCAGCACCAGGGTGCCTGCGGCGATCGCATAGACCAGCCGCCAGTCGCCCAGGCTCGACAACAGCCCGGCCACGGTGCGTGCCAGCAGGATGCCCAGCAGCAGGCCACTCATCAGCGTACCGACCACCCGGCCACGATGCTCCGGTGCGGCCAGGGTGGCCGCAAACGGTACCAGCACCTGTGCCACCACCGAGAACAGGCCGGTGATCGCCGTGCCCACCAGCAGCCACGTCAGTGACGGCGCGCAGGCGCTGATCACCAGTCCGCTGGCCGACAGCAGCGTCATCACCACGATCAACCGGCGACGCTCGAACAGATCGCCCAACGGCACCAGCAGGATCAGCCCGGCCGCATAGCTCAGCTGCGCTGCCGTCACCACCATGCCGACCTGGCCGAAGGGCACGCCGAAGGCATCGGCGATGGTGTGCAGCAGCGGCTGTGCGTAGTAGTTGCTGGCAACCGCCACGCCGGTGGCGACCGACATCAGCAGGATCTGCCAGCGTTGCAGGGGGGGAAGGGAAGTGGTCACGCGATGTTCCGTGAAGCGGGGACGCACAGTGTCCGCCGCCTGCAGTGATGATGGAAATGAATCATCATCATCGCAATCATCTTTAATTGAGATAGTTGCGTGAATCTCAAACAGCTCGAGTTCGCCGTTGCCCTGGCCGAGGAAGGCAACTTCACCCGGGCGGCCGCGCGCTGCCATGTGGTGCAGTCTGCGTTGAGCCACCAGATCGCCCACCTGGAGCAGGAACTGGGCATGGCCTTGTTCGAACGGCTGCCGCGCGTGGTGCGCACCACCGCGGCGGGCGAGGCGCTGCTGGTACATGCGCGCCAGGTGCTGGCCAGCCTGCGTCATCTGCGCGCCGATGTGGCCGCCGTCAGTGGTGAGGTGCGCGGCATGCTGGCGATCGGGCAGATTTCTTCGCTTACCGGCATCGACGTGGTGGCGATGCTGGCCGCCTTCCAGCACGACCACCCCCAGGTGGAGTTCCAGCTGCGGGTGGACAAGAGCGAAAGCCTGCTGGCGCAGGTGCAGTCGCGCGCGCTGGATGTCGCGCTGGCGGGGTTGGCACCGTCGGCGCAGCTGGATGGCGTCTGCCATCAGATGTTGCAGGAAGAGGATCTGGTGGCCGTGCTGGCACCGCAGCACCGGTTGGCCCGGCGCCGTCGACTGCCGCTGTCCGCATTGCAGGACGAGCCGCTGGTCGATTTCCCGCGTGGAACCGGTGCGCGCCGGCAGACCGACGACGCGTTCGCCGCGGCGGGCCTGCCGCACCAGGTGCGTTTCGAGGTCAACCTGATGGAACTGGTCGAGCGCTTCGTCCGCCATGGCCTGGCGGTCGGCATCGTGCCGGTGCTGATCGCCGATGGCTTCGAAGGGGTGGTGCAGGTGCCTCTGCAACCGACCCCGACCCGGCGCGTGCATCTGGTCTGGCAGCGTCTGCCAACGCCGGCCGCGCGCGCCTTCGTCGATGCCGTGCTCAGCCGCGCAGGCGCAGGCTCAGGCCCTTGAGGAAGTTGCGCAGCATCTGGTCCAGGCAGCGCCGATAGTTCTTGTGGCCGGGCTGGCGGAACAGCGCGCCGAGTTCGGATTTGGAGACATTGAAGCCCACGGCGGCGAAGATGTCCGTCATGTCCACATCGCGCAGCTGGAAGGCCACGCGCAGCTTCTTCAGCACCAGGTTGTTGTCGATGCGGGTTTCCACCGCGCGCTGCGGCTGGCTTTCATCGCGCCCGCGCAGGTGCAGGATCAGGCCGTCCAGGAAGTGCGCCAGCGCACTGTCGTTCATCGGCTGGAAACCCGGCTCGTCTTCGCGCAGCAGCCAGGCCTTGGCCTGCTCGGTATCCACCGCGAAGTCGGGGTCGGCCATCTGGCACAGGGTCACCACATGGTGGTCGCCCAGGTCCAGGGAGTAGCGCACGCTGCGCAGCACATCATTGTTGATCATGGCCCATTGTACCGGTCCGGCCGCTGTCACCGGGCTGTCATCGGATTGAAGCATCGTGAGCACTGCCCTGTAGAGACCCTTTCCGATGCGCCGGTACCTCCTTTCCGCCCTGCTGACCGCCAGCACCTTCGCCGCTGCCGCCCAGGACCGCTTCGTGCCCCTGGAACAGCGCCTCAGTGCGGCCCAGCTGGCCGAAGTGGGCCTGGACGCGACCCAGCTGCAGACCCTGAACCGCGTGTTGCGGGAAGCCGAGGCCTCCCGGCCGGCCGCTGCCCTGGCGCCGGTTGCGGCAAGCTCGGGCGCATCGCTGCCAGCCAACGTTCCGGCCCCGGCGGCGATGCATCTGGGCCTGGAAGAAGGCCCGGTCAGCGCCCGCGTGGTCGGTGACGTCGCGGGCTGGGAGCCGGGCACGGTGTTCACCCTGGACAATGGCCAGCAATGGCAGGTGATGAAGGGCCAGATGAAACTGCGCAGGACGCTGCAGGCGCCGCAGATCGAAGTCATCCCCGGCATCGCCGGGCGCTGGTTCCTGCAGGTCGACGAAGATCTGCCGAAGGCGCGCGTGTTCCGCCTGCGCTGATCACCCGCAACACAGCGGGCCGATCAGGCAACGCAGCGCACGGCCGACGGTGCCAGAATGGCGCTCTGGTTACCCACGGAGTTGTCTGCATGACCCGCACCGTCCTGATTACCGGCGCCACCTCCGGCTTCGGCGCCGCTGCCGTCCACCGTTTCGCCCAGGCGGGCTGGAAAGTGATCGCCACCGGCCGCCGCAGCGAGCGGCTGCAGCCGCTGGTCGAGCGCTACGGCCAGGATGTGGTGCATGCCGCCGCGTTCGATGTGCGTGATCCGGTCGCCATGGAAGCGGCGCTGCTGGCCCTGCCGCCGGCCTTTGGTGACATCGATCTGCTGGTGAACAATGCCGGCCTGGCGCAGGGCACCGCGCCGGCGCAGAGCGCCAGCCTGAAGGACTGGACGACGATGATCGACACCAACATCACCGCGCTGGTGACCCTTACCCACCGGCTGCTGCCGCAGCTCGTGCAACGCAAGGGCGCGATCATCAACATTTCCTCGGTGGCAGGTGTCTACCCGTATCCGGGCGGCAACGCCTACGGTGGCACCAAGGCCTTTGTCAGCCAGTTCTCGCTGGGGTTGCGTTCGGACCTGCACGGTACTGGCGTGCGCGTGACCACGATCGAGCCAGGCATGGCCGAAACCGAGTTCACCGTGGTCCGCACCCATGGCGACCAGGTGGCCTCGGACAAGCTGTACACCGGCGCCAACCCGATGACCGCCGAAGACATCGCCGAGCAGATCTTCTGGGTGGCCAGCCTGCCGGCCCACCTGAACATCAATCGCCTGGAGCTGATGCCGGTAAGCCAGTCGTTCGCCGGTTTCCAGGTCGCCCGCGAAGGCTGACCTGCTGTCTGCGGCGTTGAGCCTTGCTCGACCGCGTCAACGGCAGCCGAGCATGGCTCCGCTCTACGGAAACAAAAAAGCCGGGCAATGCCCGGCTTTTTCATTCGGATCGGCAGGCTTACTGTGCCTTGATCGCCATCGCCTGCAAGCCGGTGCCATCGAGCTTCTGCTTGGCTTCGGACAACTCGCCGGCACTGCCATACGGCCCCATGCGCACGCGATACACGGTCTTGCCGTTGATCTGCGCCGACTCGACACGTGCGGCCAGGCCCATCATCGCCAGTTTGGCCTTGGTTGCCTCGGCATCGCCGGAGGCACCGAACGCGCCTGCCTGCAGGATGTAGCGGGCGTTGTCGGCCGGTGCAGCCGTTGCCGCCGGGCTGGTGGCAGCCGGCGCCGCTTCACTGCGAGCAGCAGGGGCAGCGGCAGCAGCGCTGCTGGCGGGCGCTGCGGTGCTGGCCGTGGGCGCGCTGGCCACCGGGCGCTCACTGACCGGCGTCGGCAACGGCCGGCTGGTTGCGGTCACCGGTGCGGTGCTGGCCACGCTTGCGGTCGCAGCCGGAGCTGCAGCCGGGGTGGCCGGTACCGGCTTGCCTTCCAGCGCAGCCTGGGCGCGCTGGGCTTCGGCCTTGGCCCGGCGCTGATCCTCGGCACGCGCGCTGGCGGCCAGTTCAGCATCGGACATTTCCACTTCCTTGCCCGGCAGCAGGGTATAGAAGTCGTACTGGGTGGCGGCCGGCTTTTCCGGTTCAGCCGGCTTCGGCGTGGCCGGCTGCGCGGTGGGCTGGGTACCGACATCGCTGTCGGTATCAGCAACCGGTGCCGGCTGCGCGTTGGGGTTCGGCTGCGGACCTGCGCGCAGGAACCCATCACCATCGCCCTTGAACAGGTTCGGCGCCGCCAGGAACACCACGGCCGCGATCGCCACGCCGGCCACCAGCCACACCCATCCGGGCGTGCCTTGGCTGCTGTTGCGTCGAGCCTGTGTCTTGCCGCGTCGTGCTGCCATGTCTACTGCGTCTCCTGAGGCTTACATTTTTTCCGGGGCACTGACGCCCAGGAGGTCGAGTCCGTTGGCCAGCACCTGGCGCGCTGCGCAGGCCAGGGTCAACTTGGCATTGCGATCGGTCGCGTCGTCCACCAGCACCGGCGTCCCGTGATACCACGTGTGGAAGGCGTGCGCCAATTCGCGAAGGTACTGCGCGACCAGGTGCGGTTCCAGCGCCACGCCGGCCGCTTCCACCACTTCCGGGTAACGCGAGATCTCGTTCATCAGGGCCAGCGATGCGTCGTCGGCAAGGCGGCCCAGGTTGGACAGCCCGTTGCCCTGTTCGTACACCAGGCCCTTCTCCTGTGCCTGGCGCAGCAGGCTGCAGACACGCGCATGCGCGTACTGCACATAGAACACCGGGTTGTCGTTGCTCTGCTGGCGGGCCAGGTCGATGTCGAAGGTCAGCTGCGAATCGGGCTTGCGCGCGATCAGGAACCAGCGGGTCGCATCGCGGCCGGCTTCTTCGATCAGGTCGCGCAGGGTGAAATAGCTGCCGGCACGCTTGGACAGCTTCACTTCCTCGCCGCCGCGCATGACGGTGACCATCTGGTGCAGCACGTATTCCGGCCAGCCCTGCGGGATGCCCACTTCCATCGCCTGCAGGCCGGCGCGCACGCGCGCCAGCGAGCCGTGGTGGTCGGCGCCCAGTTCGGTGATCGCACGTTCGTAGCCGCGCTGCCACTTGGAAAGGTGGTAGGCCACGTCCGGCACGAAGTAGGTGAAGGTGCCGTCGGACTTGCGCATCACGCGGTCCTTGTCGTCCCCGAAGTCGGTGCTGCGCAGCCACAGCGCGCCACCTTCCTCATAGGTATGCCCCGAGGCCTGCAGCTTGGCGACCGCTTCAGCCACCTTGCCGTCGGCGTACAGCGAGCTTTCCAGGAAGTAGATGTCGAAGTCGACCCCGAACGCGGCCAGGTCCAGGTTCTGCTCGTTGCGCAGGTAGGCCACGGCGAAGCGACGGATCGCCTGCATGTCCTCGGCATCCTTGGCACCGACCACCGTGGTGCCTTCCAGCTCAACGCTGGCACCGGTCATGTAGGCGCGGGCCACGTCGGCAATGTAGTCGCCACGGTAGCCGCCTTCCGGCCAGCCTTCCTGGTCCGGAGCGATGCCCTTCACGCGCGCCTGGGTCGACAGCGCCAGGTTCTCGATCTGCACGCCGGCGTCGTTGTAGTAGAACTCGCGCTTGGCGTTCCAGCCGTTGGCATCCAGCACGCGCGCCACGCAGTCACCGATGGCCGCGGCGCGGCCGTGGCCGACATGCAGCGGGCCGGTCGGGTTGGCCGAAACGTACTCCACGCCCACCGTGCGGCCATTGCCGGACAGGTTGCGGCCGTAGTCGGCCCCTTCCTTGATGACCGACGCCGCTTCACGCTGGTAGGCGGCCGGTGCCAGGTGGAAATTGATGAAGCCCGGTCCGGCGATCTCGACCTTGCTGACGTCTTCGCTGCGCGGCAGTGCTTCGACCAGCGCCTGCGCCAGTGCGCGCGGGTTGCTGCGCGCGGCCTTGGCCAGCAGCATCGCGGCATTGGTGGCGAAGTCGCCGTGGTCACGGGTCTTCGGGCGCTCGACCACGAAGTCCGGCGGCAGGGAGTCGGCGGGCAGGGTGCCATTGGCGCGCAAGGCTTCGATGCCTTGGCTGATCAGGGCGCGGAGGAGATTTTTCACGAGGCCTGCTGTGAGAATGAGCGGCGGAATCGCCCATTTTAGCGCAGATGTCGGCAGCAACGCTGACCGCGCCCTGCCTGCCTGGTCGCGCCCGATCCTTTACGTCTGCGGGCCTCAACCGAACAGGCGGGCCTGGGACTGCGGGAGCAGACCCCGTTCAGCAAACGAAACGGGCCGTCCCTCGCCCACCACGAAGTGGTCCAGCAGGCGGATGTCGACCAGCGACAGCGCGCGCTGGAGTTCCTCGGTGATCTGCGTATCGGCTGCCGACGGTTCCGGGTCGCCGGAAGGATGGTTGTGGCTGAGGATGACCGCTGCCGCGTTGTGCAGCAGGGCCCTGCGCACGACTTCGCGGGGATAGACCGGGGCGGCGTTGATGGTGCCGGCGAACAGTTCTTCGCAGGCGATCAGCCGATGGCGGTTGTCCAGGAACAGCACGACGAACAGTTCCCGTGCCTGCCCGCGCAGGCGGTGCTGCAGGTAGCGCCCGACCGTGGCCGGGTTGCTGCCCACGGCCTCGCCGTGCTGCAGCTCAGCGGCCAGATAGCGGTGGGCCAGTTCCAGCCCTGCGGCCAATGTGCAGCTGCGCGCCGGCCCCAGGCCCGGCAGCTGTGCCAGTTCGCCGGCGCTGCGGGCCAGCAGCACCCGCAATGGTCCATGGGCCAGCAGCAGGTCGCGGGCGGTCTGTACCGCATCCCGGCCGCCAACGCCGGAACCCAGGAACAGCGCCAGCAGTTCGGCGTCGGAGAGTGCTGGCGGGCCTCGGCTCAGCAGCTTTTCGCGGGGACGTTCCTGTTCGGGCCAGTCGTGGATGGGCATGGCCACCATCATGGCGATCCCCGCCTTCGGCTCCCATAAGTCCTTGCCGTCCCTGCGGGTCGGCCAACACCTCACATGCGCCGGCTCTGCAGGTAGTCGTACAGCTCCTGGTTGTTGTCCAGCCCGAGCTTGCGCATGGCTTCGGCCTTCTGCCGGCTGATCGTCTTGGGGCTGCGCCCGATGCGATCGGCCACCGCGTTGATGTTCAGGCCGTCGGCCAACAGCTGCAGCACTTCCTGTTCACGCGCCGACAGCGTAGCCGGTGGGTGTGGGAACAGCAGGTCGCGGGACTGCAGGTGGCGACGCAGCTGCTGGGACACGAAGACCTGCCCGGCCATGGCGGCATGCAGGGCCTGGGGCAGCTCTGCGAAGTCGGCGCTCTTGTCGACCAGGCCCTGTATGCCATCGCGCAGCAGGCCATCGAGCAGCCCCGGGTGACGGGTGCCGGTCAGCACCACGACAGGAAGGTCGGGGTGGCGTTCACGTACGACCTTCAGCAGTTCGGGACCATCGGGGCCGGCACCTGGCATGGAAAGATCGGTCAGCACCGCATGGCAGGGCTGGTCGAGCAGCAGTTGCAGCAGGCCGGCGCCATCGGCTGCCGCGCCGGCGACTTCCATCTGGTGGGTTTCAAGCACGATGCGGATGCCGTGCAGAACGACCGGGTGGTCGTCGGCAATGATGATGCGCGGTTGCACGGAAGCTCCTCGAAAATCAAATGGCTCACCTCGGTGGGCCGAAGACGATTCTGCGGAGCGGGGGTGCCGAGAGGTATAGGAAAGATCCGAATCGCCGTGCGGAAAAGCCGGAAAACGGTGTCATGCCAGCCCCATGTGCTGATAGCCGCCCGCTATGTGCTGCATGCACCAGGCGCCTGCCAGCCTTCGGGTAAGCTAACGCCCTCGTTTGCACAGGAATTCCAGGTGGCTGACTCCCCCAACGCTTCCCCGACGCGGATCCGCGCGCTGGAAGGCCAGAAACTGCTGTTGTGCGTGGGCGGCGGGATCGCGGCGTACAAGGCTCTGGAACTGGTGCGACGCCTGCGTGATGCCGGTGCCCTGGTGCAGGTCGCCATGACCGCGGGGGCCCAGCAGTTCGTCACTCCACTCAGCTTCCAGGCGCTGTCCGGCCAGCCCACCCGCACCACGTTGTGGGACAGCGCGGCCGAGCAGGCCATGGGCCATATCGAACTTGCCCGATGGGCCGATCGCATCGTGATTGCGCCGGGCACGGCCGACCTGTTGGCACGCCTTGCCCACGGGCACGCCGATGATCTGGTCAGCACGTTGTGTCTGGCCAGCACCGCACCGCTCACGGTCTGCCCGGCGATGAACCATCGCATGTGGCTGCATCCGGCCACCCAGGCCAACATCACCCTGCTGCGCCAGCGTGGCGCGCAGGTCATCGGGCCGGTGGACGGTCCACTGGCCGAGGGCGAGTCCGGCCCGGGCCGGCTGGCCGAGCCGGGCGACATCGTGGCTGCGCTGGCAGCCAGCGCCGGTGCCGCCGGGAACGTGTCCGCCGCACCGGAAACCCTTGCGCTGCAGGGCCTCCGTCTGCTGATCAGTGCGGGGCCGACTTACGAGGACATCGACCCGGTCCGTTACGTGGGCAACCGCAGCAGCGGCAAGATGGGCTTCGCGCTGGCCGCCGCCGCCGCTGCGCTCGGTGCGCAGGTGGTGCTGGTCAGTGGACCGGTGCAGCTGCCAACCCCGCCCGGCGTGCAGCGCATCGATGTGCGTTCGGCCGCGCAGATGCGCGAGGCGGTGCTCGGCGCGTTGCCGGCGGACATCTATATCGGCGCCGCGGCCGTTTCCGATTACACCCCGCGCCAGGTGGCCGCGCAAAAGCTGAAGAAGACCGCCGACAGCCAGTCGCTGGTGATCGAGCTGGTGCGCACCCCCGATATCCTGGCCGAGGTGGCCGCGCAGACACAGTCGCTGAAGCTGGTGGTCGGCTTTGCCGCCGAGACGCACGACGTGGAGAAGTACGCCCGTGGCAAGCTGATCGACAAGCGTCTGGATCTGGTGATCGCCAACCAGGTGGGCATCAGTGGCGGTGGTTTTGAAAGCGACAACAATGCCGCCACTGCCTTCTGGCAGGACGGCGAACAGGTATTCCCGGCCACTTCCAAGCGTGAGCTGGCCGAACAACTGCTGGCGCTGATCGCGCGGAGGCTTCAGGCATGACCCAGGCAAGTGCCCACCCGGTGTTTTCCCCGCAACCGCTGCAGGTGAAGCTGCTCGATCCGCGTTTCGGCGACAGCTGGCCGCTGCCGGCCTATGCCACCGAAGCCAGCGCCGGCATGGACCTGCGCGCCGCGCTGGAAACCGCGCTGACCCTGCAGCCGGGCGATACCGCGCTGGTTCCCAGCGGCCTGGCCATCCATATCGCCGATCCGCAGCTGTGCGCGGTGATCCTGCCGCGATCGGGCCTGGGCCACCGGCATGGCATCGTGCTCGGCAACGGCACCGGCCTGATCGACGCCGATTACCAGGGCCCGTTGCTGATCAGTGTCTGGAACCGTGGCCGTGAGGCCTTCACCATCGAGCCGGGCGATCGCATTGCCCAGCTGGTGATCGTGCCGATTGCCCGCGTCAGCCTGCAGGTGGTGGATACTTTCACCGACAGCGTGCGGGGAACGGGTGGATTCGGCCATACCGGGGTGCGTTGACAGGGGACATCGATGAGCGGCATCGGGGAAGCACAGCGGGGAAAGTCGTTGGGACGCAGTGCGCCATTGCTGGGCGTGCTGCTGGTGGCGCTGGCCGGATGGTTTGGCTGGAGCGCGGTACAGCAGTGGCGGCAGGTGGCCAGCGGGGAAGCGCTGGAACAGGCACGTGACCAGGCCGTGCAAGGCCTGCAGCAGGCCGCCTCCGGCCAACTGCAGCAGTTGCAGCAGCACCTGAAAGGCGACCGCGTGCAGCAGGCATTGCAGGCCGGTGATGCGGCTGCCGCCGCACTGGCACTGCGTGAAAGCTGGACCGGTGTCGAGCAGGTAGAGGTGCTGGGTGCAGACCTGGCGGCGGGTTACGCCGCCCCTGCGACGTTCGGCTATGCCCGATTGGCGCTGCTCGAAGCGGCACTGGCCGATGGCAAGGCGACCCTGCGCGTGGTCCGCGATGGCGGTGGCAACCGCCTAGGTCTGGCCGCGCCGGTTCAGTTGGCCGGTGTGGGACCGGCGGTGGTCTATGTCCGCCAGCCGCTGCTGCGGTTGACCGCCCCGCTGGACCAGGTGCAGGCCCCCGGCAATGGTTTTCTGGCACTGCGCCAGGGCGCGCACAACATCGTGGTGCAAGGCGATGCGGGCCTGTCCGAGAGCGCCGAGGCAATGGCACGTCCGGTCGCGGGCACGCCGTTGCGGCTGACCGCCGCAGTGCCCAACGTGGAACCCGGCCCGCTGGGGCTGGGGGGGCTGGCCAGTGCGATCGTGGCGTTGCTGCTGGCGTTCATCGCGGTGCTGCTGGTGGTGGGCCGTGGCCGACTGCCGAAGGCGCTGCCGCTGCCCAGTCGACGCGGCACCGCAGCCGAGGCCGATCACGGCCCGACGCTGCGCGAGAGCCTGCAGAGGGAGCCACCGCCGGTGGCCGATGCTGCCGCGGCCGATGCCACGCCGCCGCCGCCACCCGTACCCGCAGAGGAACTGGCAGCCGGCATCTTCCGTGCCTACGACATCCGCGGGCTGGTGGGCAGCGAACTGACCGCCCGGACTGCAGCGTTGATCGGCCAGGCCATCGGCACCGTCGCCCTTGAACAGGGATTGCGCGAGGTGGTGATTGGTCGCGACGGCCGCCTGTCCGGTCCCGAGCTGTCGGCCGGTCTGGCCGAGGGCCTGCGGCGTGCCGGCTGTGCGGTGATCGATATCGGCCTGGCACCAACGCCGGTGGTGTATTTCGCTGCCTTCCACCTGCGCACCGGTACCTGCGTTGCAGTGACCGGCAGCCACAACCCGCCGGACTACAACGGCTTCAAGATCGTCATCGGCGGCGAAACACTGTCCGGCGATGCAATCACCGATCTGTACCAGCGCATCGTCGAAGGCCGACTGGTGCAGGCTGCAGAGCCCGGTGACTACCAGCAGCGCGAGGTGGCCGCCGATTACATCCAGCGCATCGCCGATGACGTGCAGCTGGACCGACCGCTCAAGGTGGTGGCCGATGCCGGCAACGGCGTGGCCGGTGCCTTCGCGCCGCAGCTGCTGGAAGCAATCGGCGCCGAGGTCATCCCGCTTTACTGCGATGTCGACGGCACCTTCCCCAACCATCACCCCGATCCCAGCGAGCCGGCCAACCTGGAAGACCTGGTACAGACGGTCAAGCGGTTCGGTGCCGACCTGGGCGTCGCCTTCGATGGCGACGGTGATCGTCTTGGCGTGGTCACCGGCGAAGGCAAGATCATCTATGCCGACCGGTTGTTGATGCTGTTTGCCGCCGACGTGCTGATGCGCAACCCGGGCGCGATGGTGATCTACGACGTGAAGTGCACCGGAAAACTGTCCGATCACGTGCTGTGCAACGGTGGCAGCCCGCTGATGTGGAAGACCGGGCATTCGTTGATGAAGGCGAAGATGCGCGAGACCGACGCCGAACTGGCCGGTGAGATGAGCGGCCACTTCTTCTTCAAGGAACGCTGGTTCGGTTTCGATGATGGCCTGTATGCCGCTACGCGCCTGTTGGAGATCCTCGCCCAGCGTGAGGAAACTGCCGATGAGGTGCTGGCGGAACTTCCGGAAATGGTGGCCACGCCGGAACTGAAGGTGCCGGTGGCAGAGGGTACGCCGCACGCGCTGGTGGCGATGCTGGTGGCTGCAGCGCAGTCGCCGGACAACCCTTACGTGGGTGGCCGCCTGTCGACCATCGATGGTCTGCGGGTGGACTTCGCCGACGGCTGGGGCCTGGTACGTGCCTCCAACACGACGCCGGTGCTGGTGCTGCGCTTCGAAGGCAACGACGAGGCCGCGCTGGAGCGCATCCAGTCGCTGTTCCGCAGCCAGCTGCAGCCCGTGCTGGGCGATACCGCACTGGGCTTCTGAGGCAGGGCCGGGCTGCGCCCGGCACAACGATCCGCTTTGGTGGGTGCCGACCGTCGGTCGGCACGCCTTACCCCTTGAACCGCAAGCCCACCCCGGGTTCGGTGAACAGGTAGCGTGAATCCAGCGCCGAATCGCCCAGCTTGTGCCGCAGTTTTCCGACCAGGATGCGCAGGTAGTGGGTGTCGTGCTGGTGGGTCGGTCCCCAGATTTCCTGCAGGATCTGCGGCTGGGTCACCACCCGTCCGGCATTGCGCAGCAGCAGCGAAAGCAGTGCGTACTCCTTGCGGGTCAACGCCACCGGTTCGCCATCCAGCGCTACTTCACGCCGCACCAGGTCCACGTGCAGGTGGCCATCGTCGAACAGCGGCGGGGTGCCGTCGCTGGGCACGCTGCGCGTGCGCAGCAGCGCCCGCACCCGCGCCATCAGTTCCTGTGTACCGAACGGCTTGGTCACGTAGTCGTTGGCGCCGTTGTCCAGCGCGCGCACCTTCTCGGTTTCGCCGGCACGCACGGTCAGCATGATCACCGGCACCTGGCTCCACTCGCGCAGCTGCTGCAGCACCTCATGCCCTTCCATGTCCGGCAGGCCGATGTCCAGGATCACCAGGTCCATGTCTTCGCTGGCCGCCATCTGCAGGCCTTCCTGGCCGCTGGCGGCCTGCCGCACCTGGTAGCCCTGCGCGCGCAGGCTGATGTCCAGGAACCGGCGGATCTGGGTTTCATCGTCGATCACCAGCACGCGCGGGGCGGGCGTGCTGGCATCAGTCGGGGTCGGGCTCATCGTGGGCAGCTGGCTTGAGCAGGGGCAGGGTGATGCGGATCAGGGTACCGCGACCGTCACGCCCGGGCAGCGCCTGCACGCTGCCACCATGCGCGCCGATCATGCCCTGGCAGATGGTCAGGCCCAGGCCGGTGCCATGGCGGCCGCGGTCACCCCGTTCCACGCTGTAGAACATGTCGAAGATGCGCGCGCGTTCGTCATCGGGAATGCCGGGGCCGGCATCGATCACGTCGATCCGCAGCTGGCCATCCAGTTCGCGTGCCAGCACCTGCACGGCGGCATCGGCCGGCGAGAACTTGGCCGCGTTCTCCATCACATTGAAGACGGCCTGTTCGACCAGTGCCGGATGCACCCAGATCGGTGCCAGCGTCGCTGGAATATCCAGTTCCAGCCGCACCTTGGGCTGATAGCGCTGCAGGCGACGCGCGGCCGAACCGATCAGTTCGTCCACGCCGATCCAGTCGCGGTTGATCTTCAACCCTTCGTGGCCCAGGCGGGTCATGTCCAGCAGGTTCTGGATATAGCGGTCCAGGCGTTCGCCTTCCACCAGGATGGTGTCCAGCAAGGCGCGCCTGTCGGCCTGGTCCATCGCGGTGCCGTAGCTGGCCAGGCTGTCGGCCGAGCCGATCATCGCCGCCAGCGGCGAGCGCAGGTCGTGCGAGACCGAAGACAACAGGGCCGAGCGCAGCCGTTCGGTCTCGTTGCTCACGTGCGCCTGTTCCAGTTCGGCCACCAGACGTGTACGCAGCGCGGCCTGGGCGATGTCATCGACCATCGCTTCGGCCAGCTGCCGCTGTTCGGGCAGCAGTCGCGCCTGCGCGCCGGGCAGGTACAGGCCGGCTACCCCGATCGCGCGGTCCTCGCCATCCAGCAGCGGCAGGAACCACCACTGCGCACCCGCGAGGGTATCGGTGAAGCGTCCACTGGGCTGGCCATGGCGCAGCGCCCAGTCGGCGGCGGCAAGATCCGTGTCACCGGGCTGGCTGCGACCACCGGCAGCGGTGTCGGTGCCGATCCGCAGCCATGCTGGAACATCCATCGCCTGTTCCAGCGCCAGCCTGCCGGCCTGTGCCACTTCGCCATTGCCGGCCGCGCTGGCCAGCTGCCGGCCCAGTTGCTGGCGCGCACGCGCATGGCGGTTGGCCGCGCGCAGGGCGATCACCTGCATGCGCAGGCGCGATGCCAGGCGTCCGGCCACCAGTGCGGCGGCCAGGAACAGGAACACGGTGATCACGCCCTGGCGCGCGCCGATGGCGAAGGTGAATCGCGGCGCGATGAACAGGAAGTTGTAGGCCAGGAAGCACAGGATCGCTGCCATCACCGCCACGCTGGCGCGGGTGCGTGCGGCCACCAGCACCACGGCCACGATGAACACCATCGACAGGTCGGCCATGCCCACCCAGCGTTCGACCAGCCATGCCACCGCGCAGGCCAGGCCGGTGGCGACCAGCGCCTGCAGCGGCTCGTGGCTCATGCCGCGCATCGGCGGCAGCAGGCCTTCGCGGCGCGAGCGCGCCCGCGCCTGCGGCGTGCTGATGATGGTGATCTCGTAGTGCGCACCACGCTGGATCAGCTGCTGGGTCAGGGTGCGGTTGAACATGCGCGCCAGCGGCCGTTCACGGGTGCGGCCCAGCACCAGGGTGGATACGCCGTTGTGCGCGGCATGGTCGAGCAGGGCATCGGCGATGCTCGAACCATGCAGCAGTTCGGCCTCGCCACCGAGGCGGCGGGCCAGTGCGAACGCTGCGTCGATCTCGCGCCGGGTCGCTTCGTCCTGGCGTCGCCCCTGCACGGTTACCACCGTCCACGGCGCGTCGCGGCGTTCGGCGATGCGTCGCGCGACCCGCACCAGGTACTCGCTCTGGCCGCCGCCATCAATGGCCACCAGCACGCCACGCCGCAGCGGCAGGTTGCTCTCGCCGCGTGCGGCGCGCGCTTCGCGCAGGCTGCTGTCGACGCGGTCGGCGGCCTCCTGCATCGCCAGCTCGCGCAGCGCGGTCAGGTTGGCCGGGGAGAAGAACGCCTGCAGCGCCTGCGCCGCCTGCTCGGGCACATAGACCTTGCCCTGCTGCAGGCGGGCAATCAGCTCACGCGGTGGCAGATCGACCAGCACGATGTCGTGCAGGCGATCAAGCACGACATCCGGGACGGTCTCGCTCACGCGCACGCCGGTGATGCGCATCACCACATCGTTCAAGCTTTCCAGATGCTGGATGTTCACCGTGGTCCAGACATCGATGCCCGCGTCCAGCAGCTCCATCACGTCCTGCCAGCGCCGTTCATGGCGGCTGCCCGGGGCATTGCGATGCGCCAGCTCGTCCACCAGCACCAGCGCCGGATGCCGTGCCAGCACGGCATCCAGATCCATCTCGTGCAGCTCGTGACCGTGGTAGGCCACATCCTTCAATGGCAGTTGTGGCAGCCCCACCAGCAGCGCCTGGGTATCGGCACGGCCGTGGGTTTCCACCAGTCCGACCACCAGGTCAACGCCGCGGCGCAGCTGCTCCTGGGCACGGGTAAGCATGGCGTAGGTCTTGCCCACGCCGGGTGCCGCGCCCAGGAACACGGTCAGCTTGCCGCCCGCCTCGCGTTGCAGTCCTTCCACCAGGGCATCTGCCTGGCGGGTTCGCACGTCAGTCATGGGCGCCGCTGTCATGGTCGCCATTGTGCGCGCTGCGGGTGCACGCCTGCATCACGGTGTGGCTGCGGCATGGTCCAGCGCGAAGTTCAGCGTCACCACGTTCACCCGCGGCTGACCGAACAGGCCCCACTGGCGCCCTTCGGTATGTGCCTTCACCAACGCCTGCACGCGTTCGACCGGCAATCCGCGCGCACGCGCCACGCGCGCGACCTGCAGCTGTGCCGCTGCAGGCGACACCTGTGGATCAAGTCCGCCGCCCGACTGGGTGACCAGGTCGGCCGGTACCTGTGCCGGTGCCACGCCTTCACGTGCGGCCACCGCAGCGGTGCTGGCGGTCACGCGCGCGGCCAGCGCCGGGTTGCTGCGCGCCAGGTTGGAGCCGGCGGCTGCCATCGGGTCGTAGTTGGCCGCCGACGGGCGCGCCTGGAAATAGCCGTCACCGCTGAAGGGCTGGGCCAGCCACGCCGAGCCACGCACCTGGCCGCTGCCATCGCGCAGCAGGCTGCCTTCGGCCTGCGCCGGGAAGGACAGGCCCGCGAAGCCGGTGGCGATGCCGGCGTAGACCGCACCGGCCAGCAACAGGGTGGCCAGGCCAAGGCCGATGGCCGGGCGCCAGCGCGCGTCATCCTGCAGCGTGACCACGCGTGCCCCGGTCATCAGATCGCGGGAACGGGAAGGAACAGAAGAACGGTTCATGTGCCGGATACCATGACAAGGAAGAGATCGATCAGCTTGATCGCCGCGAACGGCAGCAACACACCACCGAGGCCATACACCAGCATGTTCCGGCGCAGCAGCGCGGTGGCAGTGGCCGGGCGGAAGCGCACGCCACGCAGGGCCAGCGGGATCAGCGCGGGAATCACCAGGGCATTGAAGATCAGCGCCGCCAGCACGGCGTTGCGCGGGCTCGACAGCTGCATCACGTTCAACGCGGCCATGGCGGGCACGGCGGCGGCAAACAACGCCGGCAGGATCGCGAAGTACTTGGAAACATCGTTGGCCAGGGAGAAGGTGGTCAGCGCGCCGCGGGTGATCAGCTGCTGCTTGCCCACTTCCACCACCGCCAGCAGCTTGGCCGGGTCTGAATCCAGATCCACCATGTTGCCGGCCTCCTTGGCCGCCTGCGTGCCGGAGTTCATCGCCAGGCCGATGTCGGCCTGCGCCAGCGCCGGTGCATCGTTGGTGCCATCGCCGACCATCGCCACCAGCCGGCCGCCAGCCTGTTCGGCACGGATGCGCGCCAGCTTGTCCTCCGGCCGTGCCTCGGCGATGTAGTCGTCGACGCCGGCTTCGGCTGCGATCGCCGCTGCGGTCAGCGGATTGTCGCCGGTGATCATCACCGTGCGGATGCCCATCGCCCGCAGCTGCGCGAACTTCTCGCGCATGCCGTGCTTGACCACGTCCGACAGCTCGATCACGCCCAGCACGTGGCGACCTTCGGCCACCACCAGCGGGGTGGCACCGTTACGCGCCACCTGCTCCACGCGTCCGGCAAGTTCAGCCGGCACAGTGCCGCCCAGCGCCTGCACGTGGGCACGGATCGCATCGGCCGCACCCTTGCGGATCTGCCGGCCATGCTCCAGGTCCACGCCGGACATGCGGGTCTGCGCGCTGAATGCCAGGTACTCGGCACGATCCGGCTCGGCGGTTGAACATCCCTGTTCGCGGGCCAGGCGCACGATCGACTTGCCCTCGGGGGTCGGGTCGGCCAGTGAGGACAGCAATGCCGCTTCGCGCAGCTGGTCGGCATCGATCCCGGCCAGCGCGTGGAAATGACTGGCCTGGCGGTCGCCGTAGGTGATGGTGCCGGTCTTGTCCAGCAGCAGCACATCGACGTCGCCGGCCACTTCCACCGCCTTGCCCGACTTGGCCAGCACGTTGGCGGCCAGCGCACGGTTCATGCCGGCAATGCCGATGGCCGGCAGCAGGCCGCCGATGGTGGTCGGGATCAGGCACACCAGCAGCGCGATCAGCAGCAGCGGATCCACCTTCACGCCGACCGAGGCGCCAATGGCCGGCAGCGTTGCCACCACTACAAGGAAGGTCAGCGTCATTGCTGCCAGCAGCAGGGTCAGCGCGATCTCGTTCGGGGTCTTCTGGCGGTTGGCCCCTTCCACCAGCGCGATCATGCGGTCCAGGAAGCTGTGGCCGGGTTCGGCGGTGACCCGCACGATGATCTGGTCGGACAGCACCTTGGTGCCGCCGATCACGCCGGAGCGGTCGGTACCGGCCTCGCGCAGCACCGGCGCCGATTCACCGGTCACCGCCGCTTCGTTGATGGTGGCCAGGCCCTGCACGATCTCGCCATCGGCCGGCACCAGCTCACCGGCGCTGACGATCACATGGTCGCCCGGGCGCAGCTCGGCGGCCGCTACCTGCGTTTCGGCGGCGCCCGGCTGCGGCGCCGCCAGTCGGCGTGCCACCAGGTCCTGGCGCGCTCGCCGCAGCGATGCGGCCTGGCCCCGGCCGCGCGCTTCGGCCACCGCCTCGGCGAAATTGCCGAACAGCACGGTCACCAGCAGGATCGCGGTCACCGCCAGGCCGAAGCCCAGCGGCGCATTGCCGGTCAGGGTAATGATCGCCGCCACGATCGTGCCGGCCATTACCACGGCCATCACCGGGCTGCGCAGCAGGTGCATCGGCGACAGTTTGCGCACTGCTTCGACAAGCGCGCGGCGCAGGCCGGCAGCATCAAGCAGGGCAGGGCGGGCAGCGTGGGAACTACGGGGTGCGGTTGCGTGACTACTCATGGGGGTGTCCTCAGTGCAGTCCCAGGCTCAGGTGATCGGCTATCGGGCCGAGTACCAGCGCCGGCATGAACTGCAGCACGGTCAGGATGACGATCAGCGAGACCAGGGTCAGCGCGAAGGTCGGGGTTTCGATCTGCAGGCTGCCGGCAGACTCGGGCGCCTGGCGCTTTGCAGCCAGCTGTGCAGCCACCACCAGCGGAATGATCAGCAGCGGGAAGCGGCCCAGCAGCAGCACCAGCGAACAGCTCAGGTTCCACCACAGCGTGGCGTCGCCCAGCCCTTCGAAGCCCGAGCCGTTGTTGGCATAGGCCGAGACGTACTCGTAGAACACCTGGCTGATGCCGTGGAAGCCGGGGTTGGAGGTGCCCGCCAGGCCCGGCACCGCCAGCGTGATGGCGGTGAACACCAGCAGGGTGATCGGCTGCAGCAGCACCAGCAGGGCCAGCAGGCGTACCTGCGGCGTTTCCAGCTTGCGGCCGAACAGTTCCGGCGTGCGCCCGGTCATCAGCCCGGCCAGGAACACGCCCAGCAGCAGGTACACGATGAACTGCTGCAGGCCGCAGCCGATGCCGCCCCATATGGCGCTGACCAGCATGTTGACCATCGCCAGGCCGCCGCTCAGCGGGCTCAGCGAATCATGCATGCCGTTCACCGAACCGTTGGAGACCTGGGTGGTCACCGCCGCCCACAACGCGGTGCCATCGGCGCCGAAGCGCACCTCCTTGCCCTCCATCAGCAAGGGCGTGGCTGCGCTGGCGCTATGGCCCTCGCTCCACACCATCGCGCCGGTGGACAGCAGTGACATGCCGAGCATGCAGCTGAACACCAGGACGCCGAAACGGCGCCGCCCGGTGAACGCGCCGATCATGAAGATCACCGCCATCGGCACCAGCAGGATGCCGATCACTTCCAGCATGTTCGACAGCGGGGTCGGGTTTTCCAGCGGGAAGCTGCTGTTCGGGCCGTACCAGCCGCCGCCATTGGCGCCCAGCTGCTTGGCGGCGACCATCGCCGCCACCGGGCCCAGCGGCAGCTTCTGCTGCGCCATGCCCGAAGCCGCATCGATCGGCGTGGCCTGCGGTCCGCCCGCCAGCGTCGAGGGAACCCCCTGGCTGGTCAGCAGCAGCGTCCATACCAGGCACAACGGCAGCAGGAAGCGCACGCACAGGCGCACCACGTCGGCGTAGTAGTTGCCCACGGCCACCTGGCGGTCATCGCCGGCAGCATCCGTCGCTGTGGCCTTCGGCGCAGGCCAGAACAGCGCACGCAGGGTGGCCACTGCCAGCGCCAGCCCCATCATCGGCGTCACCACCTGCAGGCCGGTGATGCCGGTCATCTGCGAGAAGTAGGACAGTTGTGCCTGGCCCGAGTAGTGCTGCTGGTTGGTGTTGGTCAGGAACGAGATCATCGTGTGCAGCGCTGTGTCCCAGCGCATGTTCGGGATCTGGTCCGGATTCAACGGCAGCCACGCCTGGGTCATGAACACGGCCTGGGTCAGCACCGCGACCACCACGTTGCTGAGCACGAACGCCAGCACGTAGCCACGCCAGGACATCGAACGCGTGGGATCGACGCCGAGCACCTTGTACAGCGGCTTTTCAATCCAGTGGAACAGCACGTCGACCTTCATCGGCGTGCCGCGCATCACCCGCGCCAGGTAGAGGCCCAGCGGCCACGCCAGCACCAGGCTGGCGGCAATAATGGCAAGAATTTCAGTCATGGCAGGCTCCGCTCAGAACGACTCGGGCCGCAGCACGACATACAGAAGATAGGCGGCGGCGACCAGCACCAGCACGCCACACAGCAACGACAGCCAGGGGGACATGGAATACGAGACCTGGTGGAACCCCTCCACCTCAGGCCGTCATCGTCGTCCCACCCCCCATAAACGCACTACGCGCCGGACCGGGCCGACGCGTAAAAAGTGCATAAATTCGTGGCCCGCTGCCGTAACCGGGGCCTTGGGGGGCGCCGGGCCATTCCCGGCGTGGGGAGCGGTATCAGCCCGCCGGTGCGGCCGGCACCAGCCCCTTCAGCTGCCGATAGCGCTGCAGGCTGCTCTCGATCTCCAGCTTCAGCGCCTGCTGCTGCTGTTGGAAACTGGCCAGCAGGCGTTGCTGCGACTGCAGCTGCGCATGCCGCTGGGCGATCGCCCCGGCAGGCTTTTCGCCCACCTGGGCACCGGCCAGTTCGCGGTCGCCGGCGGCGGCCAGCAGGGCCACCAGCGAATCGCGCAGGCTGGCCACGTTGTACTGGGCGGTCTTGAGGTTGTTGTCCAGCACTTCCTGGCGATCGGCGAACACACGCCGCAGGGCGTCCTCGTCACCGTAGGTGGTCAGCATCGCCTGCTCGGTGCGCTGCCGGGTCTGTTCGGCCATCTGGTCCAGCTGCAGCTGCGCCGCTGCCGTACTGGCAACGGCGCGTTCCTCGTCGCTCAACGCGCGCTGCACCTGCGCATTGCGCAGGCCGCTGCGCGCATTGAACTCCTCACGCGCGTTGTTCACCGCGTCGGCCGGCAGCGCATCGCTGCAGATCCGCTCCTTGCCCTCGTTCCAGCAGTACAGCTTCTTGTCGGCGGCCTTGCCGCCGGACTGGGCCAGCAGCGTGGCCGGGATCGCCAGCAGCAGGCCGGCGGCAACGATGGCAGGAACTCGGAACATGCGACCTTCCCCCTGGCGGTCAGCGTGTGGAACGGACACCGTACTGGGCGCGATAGGCCTCCAGCGGCTGCCGGTAGCCCACAAGTTCCGGATTTCCGGAGGCGAAATCAAGCAGGTCGGCCAGCGTAGCCACTGCAATCACCGGAATCCCTGCCTCTTCGGCCACGGCCTGGGCAGCGGAGCGGTGGTCGGTGTCCGAGGCGATCTCCTGTCGGTCCAGGGCCACCACGATGCCTGCGGGGATGCCACCGGCGGCGCGGATGATCGCCAGGGCCTCGCGGATGGCGGTGCCAGCGGTGATCACGTCGTCGACAATCAGCACACGCTTGCCGGTCATGTCGGCGCCGATCAGCTGGCCGCCTTCACCATGGTCCTTCACTTCCTTGCGGTTGAACGACAGCGGCAGGTCGCGGCCACGCTGGGCCAGCTCACAGGCCATCGCGGTGGCCAACGGGATGCCCTTGTAGGCCGGCCCGAACACCACGTCGTACTTGATCCCGCTGGCGTCGATGGCGTCGGAATAGCACGCGCCCAGCTGCGACAGCAGGGAGCCGGAGTCGAAGCGACCGGCGTTGAAGAAATAGGGGCTCAGCCGGCCGGACTTGAGGGTGAACTGGCCGAAGCGGAGGGCATCGGCGGTCAGGGCCAGCTGCAGGAAACGGTGACGGTGGTCGCTCATCAAAACTCGATTCATCTTCATTTGGAGCGCAAATCCTAATCCAGCTGGACATTTCGCGCTCGCCAGAGGCCTTCACGCGCGCGCCGGCCGGCGCCTCCATGGGCTGCTCAGCCCGGCAGGCAACCGGTATGCTTGCCCGGTTTCCCGCCGTAGGTTCTTCCGCATGCGCATCATCAGTTTCAATGCCAATGGCATCCGCTCGGCCGCCACCAAGGGCTTCCTCGACTGGTTCCGCGCCCAGGACGCCGATGTTCTCTGCATCCAGGAGACCAAGGCCCAGGAAGACCAGCTGACCGACCCGATGTTCCGCCCGGATGGCCACCACTGCTTCTACCGCGATGCCATCACCAAGAAGGGTTACAGCGGCGTGGCCATCTACAGCAAGCGCGAGCCGGACCAGGTCATCACCTCGTTGGGCTGGGCTCCGTTCGACGATGAAGGCCGCTACATCGAGGCCCGCTTCGGCAACCTCAGCGTGGTCTCCTTCTATATCCCCTCGGGCAGCTCCGGCGACCTGCGCCAGGGTTTCAAGTTCGAAGTGATGGAGTGGCTGCGGCCGATCCTCGAGGAGTGGGCCCGCAGTGGCCGCGACTACGTGCTGTGCGGCGACTGGAACATCGTCCGTTCCGCACTGGACATCAAGAACTGGAAGTCCAACCAGAAGAACTCCGGCTGCCTGCCCGAGGAACGCGACTGGCTCAACGCCCTGTGCGCCGACCACGGCCAGGCCACCGACGTGGTCACCGGCCGCGGTTGGGCTGACGCCTATCGCCTGTTGCATCCGACCGGCGAGGACTACACCTGGTGGAGCAACCGTGGCGCGGCCCGCGCCAACAATGTCGGTTGGCGCATCGACTACCAGTTCATCACCCCGGGCCTGCGCGACCGCCTGCGCAGCTGCTCGATCTACCGCGACCAGCGCTTCTCCGACCACGCACCGTTCATCGTGGACTACGACCTGTGACCGAGGCTGCCAAGCCGGCCGGTTACAAGGGCTGGGCCGGGATCAAGCGTGCGTTCGGCACGCCGTCGGCACTGACCATGGCGCTGCTCGGCTTCGGCAGCGGCCTGCCCTTCCTGCTGATCGCCTCGCAGACGCTGTCCACGCGCCTGCGTGATGTCGGCCTGGATCTGGGCAGCATCGGCCTGATCAGCCTGGCCAGCTTTTTCTACCTGCTCAAGTTCGTCTGGGCCCCGCTGCTGGACCGGTACGCGTTCCCCTTGCTGGGTTTCCTGGGCCGCCGCCGCTCATGGCTGCTGGTCTCCCAGATCCTGGTGCTGGTGGGCCTGGTTGCACTGGCGTTCGTGCGGCCGGAGCAGGGCGTATGGCCGTTGGTCGCCTGGGTTCTCGTGGCGTCCTTCGCAGGCGCCACCCAGGATTCGGTGGTCGACGCCTATCGCATCGAGATCGCGCCGCAGACCGCGCAGGCAGCATTGGCGGCCACCTACACACTGGGCTATCGCATCGGCCTCATCCTGGCCGGCGCCGGCGCCCTGTACCTGGCGCAGTTCGAAGGCTGGATCATTGCCTACCTGGCGATGGCCACGCTGATGATCGTGCCGATCATCACCACCCTGTTCTGTCGCGAGCCCGAGCGCCCGGCCAACGCTGTCCAGCGCCGCATCGACATCGCCGAAGCCTTCGTGCAGCCGATCACCAGCTTCTTCACCCGCAACGGCATGGCGCTGGCGCTGGCGTTGCTGGCGTTTGTCGGGTTCTTCAAGTTTCCGGACCAGGTCATCGGCGTGATGGCCGGTCCCTTCTATCTGGATTCGGGCTTCGACAAGGCAGACATCGCCACCGTCTCCAAGCTGTTCGGCGTCTGGATGGGCATCGGCGGGGCCTTCCTCGGCGGCATCGCCGTGGCTGCCTTCGGTTTCCGCCGGATGCTGCTGGTCGCGGCCCTGGGCGTGGCGCTGTCCAACCTGGCCTTCCTGCTGATGGCCCACAACCCCGGCCAGCTGTGGGCGTTCTATGCAGCGCTCAGCGCCGACAACCTGTTCCAGGGCTTCGCCGGCACGGTGCTGGTGGCCTTCATGTCCTCGCTCACCGATCGCAACTTCACCGCTACCCAATACGCGCTGCTGGTATCGCTGGCCAACCTGCCGGGCAAGTTCGTCGGTGGCGTCTCCGGGTACATCGTGGAAGCCACTTCCTACAGCACCTTCTTCATGCTCAGTGCGGTCACGGTGGTGCCGACCATGCTGCTGCTCATCTGGTTGTGGCCGCGCATCCTGGACAGGGGGCCGTCGCCCGCCGCCTGATTGCCTGACCGCCCGGTCTGCGGGATCATCGCCCCGACGCGCCGAGGGGGCGGTGCCTTGCGAACGGGGAAGTGAGCATGGCCGACGTAGTGCTGCGGGATCTGGACCCGCTGCTGCTGGAACGCATCAAACGGGTCGCGGTTGCCCGGGGCTGGACCCACGAACAGACCTGCGCGGCGCTGCTAGAGCAGGGCCTGTTCAGCAGTGAACTGGAGGTCCGATCCGGCTTCGGCGATCCCGAAGTGGACGCCCTGTCTGCCGCCATCGCCGCGCTGCAGGCGATGCCCGCAGGGCAGGGCTTCGACTGAGCTGATGCCTGGTCGCCGCGATACCTGCCCGGCGGGATGCTGCCGACGGGGTAGCGCCGGGCCATGCCCGGCGGATGTAGCCCCGCTCACGCCAGGTGGATTGCCCCCAGAACCCGCGGCCCCTTCGCTCCGGTCACGCTCGGCAGGTTGCCTGCCAGTCCGTCCATCGTGCGCTGTGCCAGCCAGGCAAAACCCATCGCTTCCACGTACTCCGGGTCCAGCCCGTGCAGCGCCGTGGACTCGATGACAACGCCCGGCAGCCGTGCCACCAGCCGTCGCATCAACTGGGCGTTGCGCACGCCGCCGCCGCACACCAGCAGCCGTCGGGTATCGCGCTGCTGCGCCAGCAGTGCATCGGCCACCGTCGCCGCGGTCAGTTCCAGCAGCGTCGCCTGCACATCGGCGGCCGCGTACTGGCCTTCTTCCATGTGCGCCTCGGCCCAGGGCAGGTGGAACTGCTCACGCCCGGTGCTCTTCGGTGGCGGCAGCGCGAACCATGGGTCCGCGCGCCAGCCTGCCAGCAGGCTGTCATCCACCGCACCACTGGCCGCGAAGGCGCCGTCGGCGTCGAAGCTGCGCCCGGTGTGACGCTGGCACCAGGCATCCATCAGGGCATTGGCCGGGCCCGTATCGAAGCCCAGCACACGTCCATCGCGTGGAATCAGGGTCAGGTTGGCAATGCCCCCCAGGTTCAGCACGGCGCGATCCTCGTCGGCCGCACCCAGCATGCCCAGATGGAAGGCCGGCATCAGTGGCGCGCCCTGTCCACCGGCGGCGATGTCGCGTCGGCGGAAGTCGCACACGGTGGTGATCCCGGTCAGTTCAGCAATGCGGTTGCCATCGCCCAGCTGCACGGTGAAGGCCGGATCGGCCAACGGTCGGTGGCGCACGGTCTGCCCATGCGAGCCGATTGCGCGTACCCGGGAGCGGTCCACGCCGGCGTCGGCCAGCAGTTGGTTGGCGGCATCGGCAAAGCTGATCGCGATCCGCGCGTCCAGTTCGCCAAGCTCCTCCAGCGACTGCAACGCGCCGCCCTCACCCAGTGCCACCAGCCGCGCCCGCAGCACCGGTTCCCAACGCGCGGTCAGCCCATGCACGAAGCGGCACCCCCCTTTGCCCGGAAACTGCACGAGTGCGGCGTCGATGCCATCGGCGCTGGTGCCGGACATCAGGCCCAGATAGAGGGGGAGGGACGGGTCGGCAGCTGTGTTCATGGCGGGCATAAAAAAAGGACACGGCAAGCTTGGGCTGCCGTGTCCTCCTTCGTCAACGCAGGGCTCAACCGCGCTTGCGGCCCGGCGCTGCCTTGTCCTTGGCGCTGGCCACCTCGGTGGTGGCCGCTTCGCGGCTGCTCGGGGCCGGGCTGGCGTCGGCGTAGATCAGCTTCTCCATGCCCTGGATGCGTGCCATCGCCGGTGCGGTCTGTGCGCGGAAGGCCACCAGCTCGGCGCCCTTCAGCGGTTCCGGCGGCGGCATGGTCACCGTCAGCGGGTTGCGGTGTTCGCCGTTGACGCGGAATTCGTAGTGCAGGTGCGGACCGGTCGCCAGACCGGTCGACCCGACATAGCCGATCACCGTGCCCTGGGCCACGCGCTGGCCGTTCCGGATCCCGGCAAAGCGCGACATGTGGCCGTACAGGGTAGTGTGCCCGCGGCCGTGGTCGAGGATCACCACGTTGCCATAGCCGCGCTGGGTGCCGACGAACTGCACCCGCGCGTCGCCGGCGGCCATGATCGGGGTGCCGGTGCGCGCGGCGTAGTCCACGCCCTTGTGCATGCGCATCTTGCCCAGCACCGGATGCTTGCGCGCGCCGAAGGTCGAGCTCAGGCGTGCGAACGGGATCGGCATGCGGATGAAGCTCTTCTTCAGCGAACGGCCGCTGATGTCGTAGTACTCGGATTTGCCGTTGCGGTCGAAGCGGAAGCCGGAATAGGTCTTGCCGCCGGTAGTGAAGGTCGCTGCCAGGATCTTGCTGGTATCGACCTTCTCGCCCTCGCGCCAGGTCTCATCCATCACCACGCTGAAGCGGTCGCCCGGCTGCAGGTCCTTGGAGAAGTCGATGTCGTACTTGAAGATGTCGTCGGTCATCGTCGCGATCGCCGACGGCGACAAGCCGGCACGGCGCGCGGCCGCATACAGCGAACTGGTGATCTCACCACTGGTGACCACCGTGCGCGTGGACGTCTCGCGCTTGGTCACTTTTTCCTTGATGTCGTCGCCGGTCAGGCTCAGCTCGACGCGGTTGTCGCCATCGCGATCGAAGCGGATGCTGCGCAGGTCGCCGGACAGCGGCATGTCGAAGGCGATCTCGGCGCCCGGGCGCAGCTTGGTGAGCGATTCACGTGCACCGGGGTGCTCCAGCACGCGGTGCAGGGTGGTGGCGGGAATGCCGGCCTTGTCGAACAGGTCGCTCAGGGTCTGCCCGCGCTGTACCCGCAGTACCTGCCAGCTGTCGCCGGGGATCTGCTGCTGGCGGGCCATTGCCAGCGGCGGCAGCGGCAGCGCCAGGCTGGTATGGCCGTCGGCGTAGGGAGCATCGATGGTGTGCGAGAAGCCCGGCACGATCGTGGCCACCAGTGCGCCGATGGTCACAAACAGGCTGGCGTGCATCCAGTGACGCCTTGTCCAGCGCTCGTTGAATGCGGCAGGTAGGTGTTGCCTCAGCTTCCGGTGCAGGGCGTTGTCGTGCAGGACGTGGAGTCGTTCCTGGAAGCGCTGCTTGCGTGCGCGGCCGTGTTCGGAATTGAGCATCAGATGTCGGTCTCTGGCTGGCCCGGGAACGCGGGCCTAAACGCCGGTAACATAGACACCTAACAAATTCGCGTCAAACCCTTGTGCCTATTGGCTTTTGTGAAGCCGATCGGGTTAACTTCGCTTTAACACCCCACATAAGAAACGGCGTTGCCGGGAGTAGTCACGTGTCCTCGATTGAAGAAGCCCTTGCCCTGATCGGCCGTGGTGCCGACGAGATCCTCAAGCTGGAGGATCTGCGCGCGCGCCTGCAGGAAGGCCGCCCGCTGCGGATCAAGGCCGGCTTCGACCCCACTGCGCCGGACCTGCACCTGGGCCATACGGTGCTGCTGAACAAGCTGCGCCAGTTCCAGGACCTCGGCCACCAGGTCATTTTCCTGATCGGTGACTTCACCGGCATGATCGGCGACCCCTCCGGCAAGAGCCTGACCCGCAAGCCGCTCAGCAAGGACGACGTGCTGGCCAATGCCCGTACCTACGAGGAGCAGGTCTTCAAGGTGCTGGACCGCGACAGGACCGAGGTCCGCTTCAATTCGGAGTGGTTCGGCAAGATGGGCGCGGCCGACATGATCCGCCTGGCTGGGCAGCACACCGTGGCGCGCATGCTCGAGCGTGACGACTTCGCCAAGCGCTATGCGGCCCAGCAGTCCATCGCCATCCACGAATTCCTGTACCCGCTGGTGCAGGGCTACGATTCGGTGGCCCTGGAAGCGGACGTCGAACTCGGCGGCACCGACCAGAAGTTCAACCTGCTGATGGGCCGTGGCCTGCAGGAACACCACGGGCAGAAGCCGCAGGTGGTGCTGACCATGCCGCTGCTGGAAGGACTGGACGGCGTCAACAAGATGTCCAAGTCGCTGGGCAACTACATCGGCATCAGCGAGCCGGCCATCGACATCGTCACCAAGACCATGAAGGTGGACGACGCCCTGATGTGGCGCTGGATCGAGCTGCTGTCCTTCGATATCAGCCAGGCCGAAGCCGTGCAGCTGCGCGAGCAGGTGGCCAGCGGCAGCCTGAACCCGCGCGTGGTCAAGCTGCGTCTGGCACGCGAGCTGGCGACCCGCTTCCACGACGCCGCTGCGGCTGAACAGGCGGTTGCCGGTTGGGAAGCGGCGGTGACCGGGCAGGGCGATATCACCCAGCTGCCGCTGCAGGACGTGGCGATCCCGGCCGAAGGCCTGCGTATCGCCGCGCTGCTGACTGCCGCCGGCCTGACGCCAAGCAACTCTGAAGCCAACCGCAAGCTCAAGGAGCGTGCAGTGAAGGTGGACGGTGAAGTGGTGGAAGACGGACAGCAGGTGCTGCAGCCCGGCTTTGAAGGCCTGCTGCAGGTGGGCAAGCGCACCTTCGCCCGCGTGCGCCTGGTCGCTGCCTGATAGGAAGAGGGGGCCGGCGCAGCCGGCCCCCTCTTCCTCTTGTTGTAGAGCCAAGCCCAAGCTTGGCTGCCTCTGCTCTCCGCGGAACACCCACCGCACAGGCGCTCGCATGAACGGATGCAACATCCGTTGAAAAAAGTTGCCACACCCCCTTCACAAATGCCGCGGATAGGGACATACTTTCCCTCCCCCGTCGCAGGGGTCGCCAACAAGGGGCTTCAGCGACACAAGGGACGCCACCACCGCCGAACGAGATGATCGAACGAAAGGTGTTGACGGACTGAAAAAGTCCGGCATAATAGGCGGCTCGCTACGAAGGAAACTTCGCGGCACACGGGAACGGCGCTGAGGCCACTTCCCCAGATCTTTGAAAGTATGCGCAGGTATCTTGTGAAGGCGCCTGCAGGAAGGATGATTGTCCATCTTGCAGACGTTTGATCAAGCAACTATTAATTGTTTTAAAGCAAGCGATA
>NZ_JBRRDR010000025.1:0-62285 GCF_056759755.1 Stenotrophomonas sp. STEN046 | reverse complement strand
GCATGACGTTGGTCATGCGGTAATCGCCGGCCTGATTGGCTACCATTGTCGCCCCGTGGCACGCGCGACGGCATCCAGCCACCCCGCGCCCCCCGCCCCGCCCGGCCCCCCCCCCCCCCCCCGGGGACCGCGGGGGCCACCCGCGCCGGGGGCCCTACCCTTACCCCTGCTGGCCCAAGGCCCGCAACAGGCCGCGGGCCTTGGCGCGGGTCTCGTCCAGTTCCTTGTCCGGGTCTGAATCCACCACGATGCCGGCGCCGGTGCGGAAGCTGACCTCGTCGCCATCCACTTCGGCGGTACGGATCAGGATGTTCAGATCGAGGTCGCCATCGCGGTTCAGCCACCCGAATGCGCCGGTATAGGCGCCGCGCGGGACCTGCTCCAGTTCGCTGATGATCTGCATGCAGCGCACCTTGGGGCAGCCGGTGATGGTGCCGCCGGGGAAGGTGGCAGCGATCACCTCGCCGGGTGTGACATCGGCGCGCAGGTGGCCGCTGACGTTGCTGACGATGTGGTGCACGTGGGCGTAGCTTTCCACGGTCATCAACTCATCCACCACCACGGTGCCGGGCAGGCAGATGCGGCCCAGGTCGTTGCGCTCCAGGTCGATCAGCATCACGTGTTCGGCGCGCTCCTTGGGATGGCCGACCAGTTCCTGGATGCGCGCGGCATCATCGTCGCCTTCAAAACGCGGGCGGGTGCCGGCGATCGGACGGGTCTGCGCGTGGCCGCCATGTACCGACACCAGCCGCTCGGGCGAAGAGCTGACCACATGACGGCCGTGCGCGCTGAACAGGCCGGCGAACGGCGCCGGATTGGCGCGCCGCAACTGCGCGTAGAGCGCCTGCGGGCTGACGGGCGCGGCAAAGTGCGCGCTCCAGCGTCGCGACAGGTTCACCTGGAACACATCGCCCGCACGCAGGTAATCGATCACCCGTCGCACACCGTCGGTGAAGCGCTGTGGCGCATCTTCGCTGACCGACTGCGGCGGCTGCCAGCCCTGCCCGGCCTCACCCAGCGGGTGTGATGCGCGTGCGACCAGCGCATCCAGCAACGCCTGCTCGCCCGCCTCGGCAACGATGAAGCTGGCGTTGGCCTGGTGGTCGTGCAGCACCGCTGCCGGGCAGCGCAGGGCCAGCGCGGTCGGGCGTCCGTCATCGCGCGCACGCGCCGGCAGAACGGGCTCGACCTGGCTGGCCACTTCGTAATCCAGCATCAACGCCCAGCCGCCGCGGAACGGCAGCAGGTGACCGCCATCGTGCGGCAGGCGCTGCGCCAGCCAGGCGCGGTCCAGCGCCTGCAGGAAGCTGCCGGGCTGCACCACGTCGTGCTGGTCACGCACCTGGCCATCCGCATCCAGCCGCAGCACATCGCCCTGTGCGGCCAGCAGCAGGCTCCAGCGGCCCTGCGCGGTGCCCGAGGCGGTGGATTCCATCAGCAGCGGGAAACGCGCCGGGTCGTGCTGCTGCAGGGCCAGCAGATCGATCGGGTGCGGCAGCGGGTGGATCAACGGTGCGTGGGTCATGGCGGCCAGATGGAAAGTTCAGATACACGGAAGCCGCCTTGCGGCGGCCCCGTGGTGCACGACGTTGGTCCGATGCTTCAGACGCGCTTGAAGATCAGCGTGCCGTTGGTGCCGCCGAAGCCGAAGCCGTTGGACATCACCACATCGACCTTGGCCTGGCGCGCTTCGTTGGGCACGTAATCCAGGTCGCAACCTTCGCCTGGCTGCTGCAGGTTGATGGTCGGCGGAATCACGTCGTCACGCATCGCCAGCACCGAGAAGATGGCTTCCACGCCGCCGGCCGCGCCAAGCAGGTGGCCGGTCATCGACTTGGTGGAGCTGACCATCATCTTGTAGGCGTGGTCGCCGAAGGCGGCCTTCATCGCCATGGTCTCGCCCAGGTCACCCAGCGGCGTCGAGGTGCCATGTGCATTGAGGTAGCCGACCTGGTCCGGGTTCACCCCGGCGTCCTTCATGGCCATGGTCATGCAGCGGGCGGCACCTTCGCCGTTCTCGCTCGGCGCGGTCATGTGGTACGCATCGGAGCTGGCGCCGAAACCGGCCAGTTCGCAATAGATCTTCGCACCGCGCGCCTTGGCGTGCTCGTACTCTTCCAGGATCAGGATGCCGGCGCCGTCACCCAGCACGAAGCCGTCGCGGTCCTTGTCCCACGGGCGCGAGGCCTGTTCCGGTGCGTCGTTGCGGGTGCTCATCGCCTTCATCGCGCAGAAGCCGCCCAGGGCGGTCGGCGAGGAACCACGCTCGGCGCCACCGGCGACCATCACGTCCGCATCGCCGTACTGGATCATGCGCATGGCGGTGCCGATGGAATGGTTGGACGTGGCGCATGCCGAGACCGCCGAGAACGACGGACCCTTCAGGCCGCTGATGATGCTCAGCTGGCCCGGCAGCATGTTGATGATGGTCTTGGGCACGTAGAAGGGAGAGATCTTCTTCCCCTCGTGGAACTCGATGGTCTGCTCTTCGATACCGAGCAGGCCGCCGATGCCGGCACCGACGATGGCGCCGATGCGGTCGGCGTTGGCATCGGTGATCTCCAGGCCCGAGTCATGCAGGGCCATGAAGGCGGCGCCGAGGCCGTAATGGATGAACGGGTCCATCTTCTTGGCATCCTTGCCGCTGACCCGATACTTGCCGAACAGTTCATTGTCGGCGGTGATGTCAAAGCCTTTGACCTCACCTGCAATCTTGGTGGTAAACCGGTCCAGATAGGCATCAGAAACGTTGGTCAGCGGACCGATGCCCGAACGACCGTGGGTGATGCCTTCCCAGCTGCTGGCCAGATCATTGCCCAACGGCGAGACCATGCCCAGGCCGGTTACGACGACGCGACGCTTCATTTCTGATTCTCCTGACCCGAACGTTCTTTACGGGTAACGCGGTTTACTTCGGTGTGATGCGCAAACACACAGGGCCGCAAACGAGCGGCCCCATGGGGTGTCGTGCGCGACGAGCACGAGGCCCGCACGCGCACTGACGTCCTGCATCAGGCCTTGACGTGGGCCGTGATGTAGGTGATCGCAGCCTGCACGGTGCTGATCTTCTCGGCTTCTTCGTCCGGGATCTCGCACTCGAATTCTTCTTCCAGCGCCATCACCAGCTCGACGGTGTCCAGCGAGTCAGCGCCCAGGTCATCGACGAACGATGCGCTGTTGGTGACTTCTTCTTCCTTGACGCCAAGCTGTTCGATGACGATTTTCTTGACGCGTTCTTCGATGGTGCTCATGGGATATCGCTCCAGATGGAGTAGTGGTTCAAAAAGTGGTCGCCATCAAAGGCGATGGCCGTGGGATAGTGTAGTGGAAACCGGCGCGACCTTGCATTGCAGCAAAAATCCTCGCAGATCAATCACTTGCGGCGCAATCCCTGCGCCCCTTGCTTACGGCATGTACATGCCGCCGTTCACATGGAGAGTTTCGCCGGTGATGTAGCCGGCAGCCGGGCTGGCCAGGAAGGCCACCGCATGGGCGATGTCTTCGGGCGAACCCAGGCGTTCGAGGGCGATCTCGCCGATCAGCGCGGTACGCGCCTCTTCCGGCAGCGCCTTGGTCATGTCGGTGTCGATGAAGCCCGGCGCGACCACATTGACGGTGACGCCGCGCGAGCCGATTTCCTTGGCCAGCGACTTGCTGAAACCGATGATGCCGGCCTTGGCCGCCGCGTAGTTGGCCTGGCCGGCGTTGCCGGTCACACCCACCACCGAGGCGATGTTGATGATGCGGCCCTTGCGTGCCTTCATCATGCCGCGCATGACCGCCTTGCTGGTGCGGAACACGCTGGTCAGGTTGGTGTCGATGATCGACGCCCAATCATCTTCCTTCATGCGCATCAGCAGGTTGTCGCGGGTGATGCCGGCGTTGTTGACCAGGATCGAGATCGCGCCGAATTCCTTGCTGATGCCATCAAGCACAGCGTCCAGCGCGGCGGCGTCGGTGACATTCAGCGCGCGGCCGTGACCGCCATGGGCGGCCAGGCGCTCGCCGATCGCGGCAGCACCGGCGTCGGTGGTGGCGGTGCCGATGACGGTGGCGCCCTGGGCGGCCAGCAGATCGGCGATGGCGGCACCAATGCCACGGCTGGCACCGGTAACCAGTGCGATTTCACCCTGCAGGGGCTTGCTCATGATGTTTTCCTCAGGCTGGGGCGGCCGCCGCACCGTGGCCGCTTGCAGCGGCTGCCGGGACGGTCGGCAGAATCAGGGGTAGTCAGGCCGACCACGTCTCGCGGGCGGTTTCAAAGTCGCCCGGGGTGGCCAGGGAACGGCCATCGAGGGACTTGTCGATGCGCTTGACCAGGCCAGTCAGCACCTTGCCGGGGCCGCATTCGGCGATCCGGGTGACGCCGCGGGCGGCAAGCGCCTGCACGCAACCGGTCCACTGCACCGGCTGGTACAGCTGCTGCACCAGCGCGGTACGGATCGCGTCCACGCCGTCGTGCACCTTGGCGTCGACGTTCTGCACCACCGGCAGCTGCGGCAGCTGCCAGGACAGGCCGGCCATCACTTCGGCCAGACGGTTGGCGGCTTCGCGCATCAGCGGGGTGTGCGAGGGCACGCTGACGGCCAGCTTGACCGCCTTGCGCACGCCCTTCTCGGCCAGCAGCGCCAGCGCGCGGTCGACCGCGGCAGCGTCGCCGCCGATCACGATCTGGCCCGGCGAGTTGAAGTTGGCCGGAACGACCACCTGGCTGCCGGCAGCTTCCGCGCAGACGTCCAGCACCAGCTGGTCTTCAGCGCCGAGCACGGCGGCCATCGCGCCGACACCTGCGGGAGCGGCGTCCTGCATCAGCTGGCCGCGCAGGCGCACCAGGTGCGCACCGTCGTGCAGGCTGAGGGCGCCAGCGGCGACCAGGGCGGTGTACTCACCCAGGCTGTGGCCCGCCAGAACCGACGGACGCGGACCGCCCACGGCGTTCCAGGCGCGCCACGCGCCGATGCTGGCGGCCAGCAGGGCCGGCTGGGTGTATTCGGTACGGTTGAGCATTTCCTCCGGGCCGCCCTGGGACAACGCCCACAGGTCGACGCCGGCACCATCGGATGCCTCGGTGAAGGCCTCACGCACCTGCGGGTGCAGTTCGGCCAGCTCGGCCAACATGCCCACAGACTGCGAGCCCTGACCGGGGAAGACAAAAGCGAGGGTGGATACGGTCACGCGGTCATCCGCTTGTTGCAATCGAAGCGGTCCATGATAAGGGTGAATCCCCTGTGTCGTCTGTACGTGCGCGTATGCAGGGCGTATGGAACGGCCTGGTCAGGTGCCGCCGCGCGCGGCCCGGCGACGTCCCTGCATCGCCGGGCCATGCCGGCGAATCAATCCGGTAGCGCCGGGCCATGCCCGGCGGACGCAACAATCAGCAGAGCAGCTGCAGGATGTCCAGCTCGCCATCGGCGAACCAGTCCATGCACAGGCCCACTGTCACCAGCAGCCCCAGCGTGGTGGCACCGTGGGTGATGAAGATGGAGTGCGCCAGCGCGCGTGCCGAACGCCCCAGCTTCATGCACACCCGCGCCAAGCGCTGCAGGCGGCCACTGACCGCGTGCACGTGCGCCCGCACCGGCGCCTGCACGTCACTCATGGCCTGGGCCATCATCGCCTGCAGATGCTGCGGGCGGTCAGCGTAGTACTTGGCCACGCCATAGCCGAACATCAGCCAGTCACGCGCCTGTGCTTCGGCCAGGTCCATCACTTCCAGCGGATCTTCTTCGAAGTCGATGAAACCGACGCTGTGCCCGTCCCAGGTGAGGTTGCGCGGCAGCGGCTGGCCGAAGTACGCCCCCCGGCCGTGCGCCTGGGCGATGGCGTGCATGGCCGCCGCGACCAGCTGGTCGCGACCGGCATCATCGGCTTCGCGCAGGCAGGTGTTGAACGAACTGCCGTTGTCGCCGATCACCAGCGCAGCGTGGCCGCTGCCGATCACGCTGGGCACATTCACGCCCTGCGCCTGCAGTTCGGCGAGGCGGCGCGCTTCGGTTTCGCGCGCGGCATCGCCACCCCGGTGCGGCGGTGGCCGCAGCGCGTCCAGGTGGAAGCGGCGTGCAACAAAATTGAGCAGGCCCAGGGCCACTGCCCGGCTTCCTTCGCCGTACTGCTTCAGCCAGGCGCGCTGCCCTTCAATGACGATGGGCTCAACCATGACAGTCTCCTTTAACGCATTACGGCCCCAGAGGGGCCGTAACGACGGTTTCACGTTGTCGTAACCTGCACTATCAATAGCGCAGCAGTGCCGAACCCCACGTGAAGCCCCCACCGAACGCCTCCAGCAGCAGCAGCTGGCCGCGCTCGACCTTGCCCGAACGGACCGCAGCGTCCAGCGCCAGCGGCACCGAGCCGGAAGAGGTATTGCCGTGCTTGTCGACGGTCACCACCACCTGGTCCATCGACATGTCCAGGCGCTTGGCGGTGGCTTCGATGATGCGCAGGTTGGCCTGGTGCGGGATCAGCCAGTCCAGGTCGGACTTGGTCAGGCCATTGGCCTCCAGGGTTTCGTCCACGACCGAGTCCAGCGCCTTGACGGCGTACTTGAACACGTCGTTGCCCTTCATGTTGATGGTGCCGCCACCATTGTTGCCTTCGCCGAAACCGACCGAGACACCGACCGGATTCCACAGCAGCTCTTTCTTGCTGCCATCCGAATGCAGGTGGGTGCTGAGGATGCCGGTCTCTTCGTCGGCCTTGAGCACGACGGCGCCCGCGCCATCACCGAACAGCACGCAGGTGGTGCGATCGTTCCAGTCGACGATGCGGGTCAGGGTTTCCGCGCCGATCACCAGCACATGGCGGGCATCACCGGAACGGATGAATTTGTCAGCCACGCTGAGCGCGAACACGAAGCCCGAGCAGGCCGCGTTGACGTCGAAAGCGGGACAGCCGCTCACACCGAGCTTGGCCTGGATCAGGCACGCGGTGGAGGGGAAGATCAGATCAGGCGTCGTCGTGCCGACGACGATCATGTCGAGCTGCGAAGCGTCGATACCGGCAGCTTCAAGCGCGCGCAACGCGGCCTGGTAGCCGAGGTCGCTGGTGGTCTCGCCTTCGGCAGCGATGTGCCGTTCACGAATACCGGTGCGCGTCTGGATCCACTCATCCGAGGTCTCGACCATTTTTTCCAGGTCGGCGTTGGTCAGGACTTTTTCCGGCAAATAGCTACCGGTGCCCGCGATCCTCGAGTAGATCCGCTTGCTCATCATGTTTCCTGTTGCACAGGCCGCCGTTCACCGGCGTGCCCGGGAAAGAAGGCGAAGGCCGCTGCCCAGCGGGCAGCGACCTTCCGGCACATCAGTCTTCCTGGACGGCCGACGACTTGGTCTGGATGACCTTCTTGCCGCGGTAGAAACCGTCAGCAGTGATGTGGTGACGCAGATGCACTTCGCCGGTGGTCGGGTCGGTCGACAGCTGCTTGGCGCTCAGGGCGTCATGCGCACGGCGCATACCGCGGCGGGACGGGGTGACACGGGATTTCTGCACAGCCATGGGATTGCTCCAAACTCGGTTCGATTTGCTTCGTCGTATCGTCGCGCAGGACGCCAGCGCCCAGCACAATCTTCGCTTTCGCCGCAGCCGCCGACGACAATCCGGCTGCTATTGTTTCTTCAATGCTGCCAACGCCGCAAACGGGTTGGCCTTTTCAGTTTCTTCTTCGGTCGGTGCCCAGTCCTTGTCGACTGCCTCACCGTCCGGCGACAGCGGTACCACCGGCACCGCCAGCACCAGTTCGTCCTCGACCAGGTCCAACGGACGCAGCTGGCCATCTTCGGGCACCAGCAACGCCTCGTATTCCTCCGGCAGGGACGATTCCTCGTCCTCGTCGCGGATCAGGCCAAGCCTCTGGGTCATCTTCACCGGCAACAGGAATCGCTGCATGCTGCGCTGACAGGTCAGCGGCAACGCGGTATCGATGGTCAGTTCCACATAGGATACCCGCAAGATCTCGTCGCGACCGAATTCGAGCGAGTAATTGCACTCACCTTCGGTATCAGCGACCAGCCCCTGCAGGCGAGTCAATTCAGCCAGGGAGACCTGACCGTCGAAGCGCCTTCGCGCTACGACCATCCGCCAGGCATCCAGCGTTTCGGGCACGTTCGCGGACATAAGCCGCCGAATATTAAGGATCGGCAGGACCTGTGTCAAATGACTGCCATGAAAGGCTTGCTGTGGCTGGCCGTGCCGGGCCAGACTGCCGCGCCCCGCTCCCGGAATTCTCGCATGCCTGCCCTGGTTCTGGCCTCCACCTCCCGCTACCGCCGCGACCTGCTGGAACGGCTGGGCCTGCCCTTCGACTGCGCACGCCCGCAGGTGGACGAAACCCCGCTGGCGGGCGAAGCCCCGGCCCCGCTGGCCGCACGCCTGGCTCATGCCAAGGCCGCCGAGGTGGCTGCGCGCCTGCCCGGCGCCTGGGTGATTGGTTCAGACCAGGTGGCCGACCTGAACGGCCAGCCGCTGGGCAAGCCGGGGACGGTCGAGGCGGCCTGCGCGCAGCTGGCGGCGATGTCCGGTCAGACCGTGCGCTTCCACACTGCCATCAGTCTCACTCGGGATGGAGAATCATGGGCCGCCATCGACCTGACCGAGGTGCGCTTCCGCGACCTGGGCGCGCAGGAGATCGCTCGCTACGTTGCCGCCGAGCAGCCGCTGGACTGTGCTGGCAGCTTCAAGTGCGAAGGTCTGGGCATCAGCCTGTTCGAGGCGATCGACAACCGCGACCCTACCGCACTGATCGGGCTGCCGCTGATCGCGCTGTGCGGCCTGCTGCGCAGGGCCGGGTTCGCGGTGCCGTGAGGGCCTGCACCTACCTGTAGCGCCCAGGCCATGCGCGGCTGCCGTTCGGTCAGGCATCAGGCCGAGCAGGGGCTTGGCCCTGCATGAGGCCCCCGCCTCAGCGCTTGACCACCACGAACGGCTGCTCCTGCCACAGCTCCACGCTGCCATCGCGGCCATGCAGCCGCAGTCCCAGCCAGTGCTTTCCGGGCGCCAATGTCGTGGTATCGAGCGTTGCGTCGAAACCGACTGCCGGATGGTTGGGATCGGTACTGTCCGGCCAGGTGTGGCGGATATCGAAGGCCCGTCCATAGCGGGCATCGCCGATCGATTCGCCATCGACCAGCACTTCAACCCGTGACAGGCCGACGCCATCCTTGAAGGCCCAGCCCTTTATAGCCAGCGTGCCTTCCACCGAATCGCCGTTGGACGGTGCGTCCAGCCATGCCAGCGCCGGCGTCACGCAGGGCCCCTGCGCGCGCTGCACCGGCAGGCGGAACAGCAGGAAACGCTGGAACCCATGGTCGTTGCTGACCACACGCGGCGGTGGCAGCGGCCCGACCTGCCCGCAGATCGCGTGATACCGGGTAAGCAGGTCGCGGAACCGCTGATCGCTGGGCGACAGCACCAGCAACAGCGGCACATCGCGCCGGCCTTCATGCACCAGGTTCCACTGCGCCAGCTGTGCGGTGCGGCCGTGCTTGTCGTTCAGCGGGTGCGGCAGCACTTCGATGTCGCCGCGATCGAGCTGGAAGCCCAGCTCAGCCCCGACCTTGAAGTTGCCGGCCAGCACGCGGCTGCCCGCCGGCATCTGCTGCAGTTCTTCGCGCACTGCGACGGCCAGTGGCTGCCAACCGGCGAAGTTGCGCGGGTAGTACTTGTCGCCGGCCAGCTGTTCGCGCAGCGACGACGATGACGCCATCAGGTAATAGCCGAACGCCAGCACCATGCCCAGCCCGGCCAGCCACCAACCGGTGCGCCGCAGCCAGCGCGGCCAGCCGTTGAGCACCACCGGCACGGCCACCAGCAGTGCCAGGTAGCCCGGCAGCGGCCAATGGAAACTGATGCGCTCGACGTCGGTGAAGAAGCCCAACGCGAAAATGCCCAGGGTGGAGACACCACCGACCAGGCCGAAATAACGCCACTGCACGCGCGCACCGCCACCGCTGCGGGTGCCGGCCAGCGCCACCTTCCACATCGCGATGCACAGGATGGGCGTGACCAGCATCGGCTGGATCACCAGGAACCACAGGCCGCGCCACTCGAACGCCCACGGATGCCGCTCGACCACCTGGAACTTCAGGCCCGCATCGTGGTTGTCCGCATTCCATGCCAGCAGTGGCAGCCACGCCAGCACGCCAACCGCCAGCGCCACCCAGACCCGTGCGTCGGTCAGCATGCGTCGGCCTTGTGGCAGCGCCAGCAACGCGATGAAGCCCACGCCGATCACGCCGATGAAGCGATAGTGGCTGAGCGCGCCGATCATCAGGCCCAATGCCAGCTTCACCGCCGAAGAGGCGTCGACGGTGCGCAGCAGGCGGGCGCCGGCATCCAGGCACAGCACTGCCGCCAGTGCCAGCGGCACATCAGGAACTGCCAGCAGGCCCAACGTGGCCGACAACGGCATCAGCAGCGTCAGGCTGCCCGCCTGCCACCCCGCCACGTTGCCGAACCAGCGCGCGGCCGTGCGCGACACCAGCAGCGGCAACAACGCGCCGATGGCCAGGAACGGCAGGCGCAGCGCGAGCACATGCTGGCCGCCGATCTCCACGCCCAAGCGCGCCAGCCAGGCGGTCAGCCCGGGTAGATCCGAATAGGCGGCTGCCAGGTGCTGCCCTTCCTGCCAGTAGAACGCCTCATCGACGAACAATGGCAGGCGTGCGGCCACGACAAGCTTGGCCGCTGTGACGAGCGTCCATAACCAGAGAAAAATCGTACGTGCGCGCTGTTCGCCCTGCATTGCTCTATGGATAGAATCGAACGGTTCCCGACATTGAGACGATCATGACAGCTTCGTCCCCCATGCCCAGCATGCTAACCGATCAACTGCGCCAGTCCCTGCGTGATGCACAGGACCAGGTCAACGCGCTGGTGCTGGGCAAGGTTCACGAGGTGCGTCTGGCCTTCGTGGCCCTGCTTTCCGGCGGCCATCTGCTGATCGAGGACCTGCCCGGCCTCGGCAAGACCACGCTGGCCCATGCGCTGGCCAGCAGCCTGGGCCTGAGCTTCCAGCGCGTACAGTTCACTTCCGACCTGCTGCCAGCCGATGTACTGGGCGTATCGGTGTACGACGCCGGCAGCCGGCAGTTCCAGTTCCATCCCGGCCCGGTGTTCACCCATGTGCTGCTGGCCGACGAGATCAACCGTGCACCGCCACGCACGCAGAGCGCGCTGCTGGAAGCGATGGCCGAGCAGCAGGTCACGCTGGACGGACAGACCCATGCCCTGCCCGATCCGTTCTTCGTGATCGCAACGCAGAACCCGGTCGATCTTTCAGGCACGTTCCCGCTGCCCGATTCACAGCTGGACCGTTTCCTGCTGCGGCTGGCCATGGGCTACCCGAGCGCGCAGGCAGAGCGCGAGCTGCTGCGCGGCACCGATCGTCGCGACCTGATCGCACGCGCGCTGCCACAGCTGGATGACAACCAGGTGCGTGCGCTGCGCGAGGCCGTCGGCCAGGTGCATGTCAGCGACGCCCTGGTCGATTACGTGCAGGCCCTGCTGACCCGCAGCCGCCAGCATGCCGGAGTGCGCGTGGGATTGTCGCCGCGCGCCGGCCTGGCCCTGCTGCGCGCAGCGAAGGCGCATGCGCTGCTGCTTGGCCGTGGCCATGTGGTGCCTGAAGACGTACAGACGCTGTTCGTGTCGGTTGCCGGGCATCGGCTGGTGGGTGAAGCGGAATCGAGTTCCGGGCCGGCACTGGCACGCGCGATCCTGCAGACCGTCGCGGTCGACTGACGGTGGCATCGCCGGTCCCACGCCTGTTGCAGTTTGCACGCCCACGCGTGCCCGAGGCATTGCCGCAACGACTGGATCGCCGGCGCATCTATGTATTGCCGACCCGCTTCGGCCTGTTCATGGCCTGCCTGCTGGTGGCGATGCTGCTGGGCGCGTTGAACTACAACAACAACCCGGCCCTGCTGCTGGCTCTGCTGCTGGCGGCGGCGGCCATCGCCAGCGCGATCGCCGCGCACCTGCAGCTGTCCGGCGTGCAGATCGATGCGGTCGCCGCCGAGCCGGTCGCGGCCGGGCACCCCCTGCGCCTGCGCGTGGATCTGTCGTTGCGCGACCCGCGCCCACGGCACGGCCTGCACCTGCAGCTGGGCGCGAGTGAAACCTGGCTCGACCTGCCGGCGCTCGGCCGCGGTGAAGCCGAGCTGGAGGTGCCCAGCGAACGCCGCGGCTGGCTGGAACTGCCACGCATCCGCCTGTCCACCACCCAACCACTGGGGCTGGTGCGGGCCTGGTCCTGGGTGTGGCCCGAACAACCGCTGCTGGTCTATCCACTGGCCGAAGCGAAGGCACCGCCCCTGCCGGAACAGGGCAGCGATCCCCTGCATACCCGCGCCCACGCCAGCGGCGAAGAGCTGCACCAGCTGCGCCCCTACCGCGCTGGAGATCCACCGCGCAGCATCGCCTGGAAGCATTCGGCGCGGCGCGACACACTGCTGGTGCGCGAGTACGAGAAGCCGGTAGGCATCGAAGTCGTGCTGGACTGGCGTGCGCTGGCGCCGCTGGACCAGGAAGCGCGCATCGCACGGTTGGCGCGCTGGGTCGACAGCGCCGAACGCGAAGGGCGTCGCTACACCCTGCTGCTGCCGATGCAGCCGCCCATCGGCCCGGGCCAGGGCGCCAGCCACCACCATCTCTGCCTGCGCGCACTGGCGCTGCTGCCCCATGACTGAGCCCGCCCTGCTGCTGGACCGCAATGCCAAGGCATGGTCATTGGCCAGCGCGGCGCTGGCCCTGCTGCCACTGCTGCTGCAACTGCCGGGCGCGCTTGCCGGCCTGATCGCCGTGGCCGCGGTGCTGACTGCGGCGCTGTCCCAGCGCGGCGTACTGCCGATGCCGGTGCGGGTACTGCTGGTGCTGGGCATGCTCGGCGCCATCGTCTGGCAGATGGGCCCCGTGCGTCCGGGCCGCGATACCGGCTGCGCGCTGCTGGCGGCGATGCTGGCCATCAAATCCAGCGAACTGCGCAGCCTGCGCGATGCACGCAGCCTGGTGGGTTTCGCGCTGTTTGCCCCGTTCGCCGCCTTCCTGCTCGATCAGGGGCCGCTGACCACCGGGCTGGCCGTGCTGGCCGGCACCTGTGCGCTGATCGCGTTGCAGCGGCTCGCACAAGGCGAAGGCCGCAGCGCGCAACCGCCGGTATCGGCGCAGTTGCGCGGGGTGGGACGCCTGCTGCTGATCGGCCTGCCGCTGGCACTGGCCTGCTTCTGGTTGTTCCCTCGGTTGGCGACACCGCTCTGGGGCATTCCTGATCGTGCGGTCGGCACACCCGGTCTGTCAGACACGATGGAACCGGACCAATGGCTGGACTTGATGGCCGACGACACCCCGGCCCTGCGTGCGCAGTTCTTCGGTGCGGTTCCAGAGCCGGCGCAGCGTTACTGGCGTGGGCCGGTGCTGACCCGGTTCGACGGTCACGTCTGGAAACGCGACCGTCGCAGCGCACAGTTGCCTGCGGCGGAGGTTGAACATGGCGCGCAGGGCTGGGACTACCAGATCGATTACGAGCCCACCGACCGTCGCCAGCTGGTGGCACTGGACCTGCCTACTGCGGCGCCGGCAGGCAGCCGGCTGGATGCGGAGCTGAGCCTGAGCAGCGACCGGCCACTGGCCGCATTGAGCCGCTGGCGCCTTCACTCGGCGCCGCCGCAACGATTCGATGCGACGCTGTCGGAGTACCAGCGGCGTACCGCGCTGCAGCTGCCGGCGGGGTTCAATCCCCGCACGGCAACCCTGGCACGGCAGTGGCGGCAGGAAGCAGGCAACGACGATGCCGCGCTGGTCCGCCGCGCATTGGCCTGGATCACGGCAGACTTCTCATACACGCTGGAAACACCGGCGGCCGGTCGCGACCCGGTCGATGGCTTCCTGTTCGATTACAAGGCCGGCTACTGCCAGCATTTCAGTTCGGCGTTCGTGGTGCTGATGCGCAATGCCGGTATCCCGGCACGGGTGGTGACCGGTTTTGCCGGCGGCACCCGCAACCGGCTCGGCGACTACTGGGTGCTGCGGCGGATGGATGCCCACGCCTGGGCTGAAGTGTGGCTGCCGCAGCGCGGCTGGGTAAGCGTCGACCCGACGGCGGCGGTGGCACCTGAGCGCATCCTGGACACCCTGGATGACCGACTGGCGGCAGGCGCCGATGACGGCCTGCAACAGGGATGGCTGCAACTGGGCCAGGTGCGCGACTGGATGCGCCGCGGCTGGAACGACCTGGTGCTTTCCTTCGATGCACGCCACCAGCAGCAACTGCTGCAACCGTTCGGGTTGGACGAGCTGGGTCCGGGACAGCTGTTGGCCGGCTTCGTGATGGCCGCGTTGTTGGCATTGGCCTGGATGGCATGGCTGCTGGCCCGCGGCGAGCGCGAACGCGACCCGCTGCTGCGTGCCTGGCACCAGCTGGGGCGGCGGTATGCGCGGCGGGGGCTGGGCCGTGAACCGCACGAACCGGCACTGGCCTGGGCCCGCCGGGTTGACCGGCAGCGCCACGATCCGGCCCTGATCGCACTCAGCCAGCGTTTCGCCGACGCACGCTACGCTGGCACTTGTACCGAGCTCGCCCCATTATTGCGGGACCTGCGCAGGCATCGCCCGACTTCCGGAGCCTCCCCATGAATACCAAGTTCCTCCTCACCGCCGTGGCCGCCCTGGCCCTGTCGGCCTGCGCCACGGCTCCAAAGCCGCTGCAGGGACAGTTCAGCCTGGTTTCCCCGCGCGACTCGGTTGCCACCCAGCAGGTCGGCACGCCGGTCCGCTGGGGTGGCCGCATCATCGAAACCAAGCCCGGCCAGGGCGAGACCTGCTTCCAGATCATCTCGCGCCCGCTCAACGGTAGTGGCCGCCCGAACACGACATCCTCGGACGCCAGCGACGGCCGCTTCATCGCCTGCCGCGCCGGCTTCTACGATCCGGCCGTGTTCGAAGCCGGGCGCGATGTGACCTTCATCGGCAAGATCGACGGCTATGCCAATACCCGTATCGGTGATTACGACTACCGCCTGCCCAAGCTGGCCGCTGACGTGATCTACCTGTGGCCGGAGCAGCGCCAGGTCGATGTGGTGCCCTATCCCTACAGCCCATGGGGCCCGGGTCCATATGGCCCGTACTGGGGCGGCTACCGCGGCTGGGGCTGGTGGTAGTCCAAGCCTGATACACATGACGCGAAAGGCCGCCCTCGGGCGGCCTTTCTGCATTCACGCATTGCAACGCCAGTAGATCCACGCCATGCGTGGATGGCGGCCTCAACGCCCTGGCGTACCGAAGTGACCCAGCGGCGCGCCAGCCAGCAGATGCATGTGGATATGGAACACGGTCTGCCCGGCATCTTCGCGACAGTTCATCACGATGCGGTAGCCGTCCTGCGCAAAGCCCTCGGCACGTGCGTATTCGGCGGCGGCCAAGGCCAGCTTGCCGATCAGATGCGCCTGCGACGGCTGCAGATCGTCCAGGGTCGGGATGATCTCGTTCTTGGGGATGAACAACACGTGCACCGGCGCCTGCGGCGCGATGTCCTTGAAACCCAGTACGTCCTCATCTTCATAGACGATGGTGGCCGGAATCTCGCGGCGGATGATCTTGCTGAAGAGGGTTTCGCTGCTCATGGTCGGCCTCGGCGGAATGTCACCCGCATTGTAGGCCGGTAGCGCCGGGGCCTGCCCGACGCAGGCTCAATCGCGCACTTCGCTGCGGGTACCGAACGCGTGGGAAAGCGTGCCGCGATCGACGTATTCCAGTTCGCCCCCCAGTGGCAGGCCCTGGGCCAGACGGCTGGGGCGCACCTGGCGGGCGCGTGCCAGCTGCGCGAGATAGTGCGCGGTGGCCTCGCCTTCGACGGTCGCGCTGGTGGCAATGATCAGCTCCTGTACTTCAGCCTCGGCCAGCCGCTGTTCCAGCTGCTCCAGCCCCAGCTCGCGCGGGCCGATGCCATCCAGCGGCGACAGGCGCCCCTGCAGCACGAAGTACACGCCGCGGAAGCCGGTGGCATTCTCGATCGCCAGACGGTCCGCCGGTGATTCGACCACACACAGCTGGCTGCGCTCGCGGCTGCCGTTGGCACAGGTCGGGCACAGCTCGGTTTCACTGAAGTCACGGCACTGCGCGCAATGCCCGATGCGCTCCACCGCCTGCGCCAGCACTTCAGCAAGGCGTTTGCCGCCTTCGCGTTCGCGCTCGAGCAGGTGATAGGCCATGCGCTGTGCCGTCTTCTGGCCTACGCCAGGCAACACCCGCAATGCATCGATCAGTTGTTCCAGCAGAGGGGCGGACACGGCGGCGTGCTCTTGTAGCGTCGAGCGGGCTCGACTGATATCCAGGGCAGTCGAGCACGCTCGACCCTACGCGGCGGCACCCGCACGCGCGGGCGCCACGCACTGCATCAGAACGGCATTTTCATGCCCGGCGGCAGCTGCATGCCGGCGGTGGCCGAACCCATCTTCGACTTCGATTCTGCATCGATCTTGTTGGATGCATCGTTGAAGGCGGCGGCGATCAGGTCCTCGAGCATCTCCGGATCGCTGGTCAGCGACGGATCGATGCGCACCTTGCGGCACTCCTTGGCACCGGTAAGCGTCACGCTGACCATGCCGCCACCGGCACTGCCGGTCACTTCGATCTTGGCGATTTCTTCCTGGGCCTTCTGCAGGTTTTCCTGCATCTTCTGGGCCTGCTGCATCAGTTGGGCGATATTGCCGCGCATGTCGTCTTACTCGTCAAAAGAACGGATGGAATCGGAAACAACCCGGGCGCCGTGCTGCTGGATCAGCAGCTGGACTTCCGGATCGTCCATGAAAATGGCCTCGGCGGCCTGCTGTCGCTCACCACGCTGACGGTCGGCACGCTGATGCAGGGTCTCGGCCGGAACCTGCTCGGTCTCGGCGATATCGACCACGATCTTCAACGCCCGGCCCAGGGATTTTTCCAGTACCTCGCCCAGGGCTGCCAGCGCACGTTCGGAGCGCAGGTACTCAAATCCGGGCGAAAGGCCCAGTTTCAAGACCCCCTGCTGGCAGCTGATGAACGCCGCATTGGCCGCCAGCTGCCGTGAGGGACCGCTCAGGCCACTGCTGGCCACCAGGTCAAGCCAGTCCTCGGCACAGGCCAGATCACCCAGGTTGCCCGCCGGTTCGGCCACGGGACCGCGCGCCGTCTCGGCCGGCGCGATCTCGATTCCTTCGGCGTGGAAGGGACGCTCTGGTTCGTGCGCAGGCGGCAGCGGCTGTGAACGCGTCGCTGCTGGTGCCTGCAAAGGCGCGACCATGGCCGCATCCGGGGTGGCCATTTCAACGGCCAGCGCCTCATCGCGGGCGTCGGCCTCTGCGGTCGCCCACGGCGGCAGATCGTCGCCGCCTTCAGCGGCAGGCTCGGCAGCAGCCAGCGCTGCCTCGGCCTTCACCGGCGGCGGCGACTCGGGCTCCTCCACGGGGACCGGCTCGGGCTCGGGCGTGGGTTCGGGCTCGGGGACTGGAACCGGCTCAGGTTGCGGTTCGGGCGCGCGCTGGGCCTGAACGGCCGGCGCAGCCTCCACGGCTGCCGGAATGTCATGGTGTGCTGCCGCGGCGGCGGCGGGTGCGGCCTGCGAACTTCCGGTGCCAGCCGCAGAAGGGCCGTTGCCGGAGGGTGCAGCGCCGCCGACAGCATCGGCAGTACGCGGCACCGGCGGCACCATGGCGGCCGGACGGAACGCCAGCATGCGCAGCACCGCCATTTCGAAGCCGGCGCGCGGGCTGGGGGCCAGCGGCAGGTCGCGGCGACCGTTCAGGGCCATCTGGTACCAGAGTTGCACCACTTCCGGGCGCAGGCGCTCGGCGAAGGCACTCGCGTCCAAGCCTTCGGCGGCGGCCGCAGCGCCCGGCACCAGCTGCTGCACCTGGATGCGGTGCAGGCCCTCGGCCAGCGCGTCCAGCACGCCACTCCAGTCCGGCGAGAATTCAGCCAGTGCCGCCACCACCTGCAACAGGCGCGGGCCATCGCCCTCGGCCAGGGCATCAAGCATGGCTGCAACCTGGGTGCGATCAACCGTACCCAGCATGGTGCGCACCACGTCCTCGCGCAGCGCACCGCCGGCATAGGCAATGGCCTGGTCGAGCAGCGACAGGCCATCACGCAGGCTGCCGTCGGCGGCCTTGGCCAGCTGCACGATGGCGGTCGGGTCCGACTCGATCTCCTCGGCGGCCAGGATCCGGGTCATCTGGCCCTGGATCTGGTCCTCGTCCAATCGCTTGAGGTTGAACTGCAGGCAGCGGCTGAGCACGGTGACCGGCAGCTTCTGCGGGTCGGTGGTGGCCAGCAGGAACTTCACGTGTTCCGGCGGCTCTTCCAGCGTTTTCAGCAGCGCGTTGAACGCCGCCTTGGACAGCATGTGCACTTCGTCGATCAGGTAGACCTTGTACTTGCCACGCGAGGGCATGTACTGGGCGTTCTCGATCACCTCGCGTACGTCATCCACACCGGTGTTGGACGCGGCATCGATTTCCAGCAGGTCGATGTAGCGGCCGGAGTCGATATCCAGGCAGGCCGCACACTGGCCACACGGGTCAGCGCTGGTGCCCTGCTCGCAGTTCAGCGACTTGGCGAAGATGCGCGCGATCGTGGTCTTGCCCACGCCGCGGGTACCGGTGAACAGGAACGCATGGTGGACCCGGCCGCTGTCCAGCGCATTGCTGAGCGCACGGACCACGTGTTCCTGGCCTACCAGCTCGGCAAAACGCTTCGGACGCCACTTGCGGGCAAGGACGAGATAGGACATCAGGCCACCGTCTTCCATCGGATGTTCCATTGTGCCATGCCTGTCCAGCCCCTCGGCCTGGATGCACCCATGAATGGGGTGCTTGTGTACTGGCGCGCCGCCCGCTAGAATTTGCGCCCCTGCTGAGGCGTTTGCCGATGGCAGGGATCCGGAGAGGTGTCCGAGTGGTTGAAGGAGCACGCCTGGAAAGTGTGTAAGCGTCTAAACCGCGCTTCGGGGGTTCGAATCCCCCTCTCTCCGCCAGATAAATGAGAAAGCCGCCCAATGGGCGGCTTTTTTATTTGGCTGGCGGAGAGCATCGGGTGAGAGAAGCCCCGTGGGTTCGACGGTTCTGCAGGAGCAGAACCGGACAGCCGAAGGCTGGCCCCGCAGCGCGCAGCGCGTAGGGGCTGGGTGCAGGGATGCACCCAGCAATCCCCCTCTCTCCGCCAGATAAACGCAAAAGGGCCGCCCATAGGGTGGCCCTTTTGCGTTTGCCTGGCGGATGGGATGGGTGGTGAGAAGCCCCGCCGGGGTTCGACGGTTCTGCAGGAGCAGAACCGGACAGCCACAGGCTGGTCCCGAGGCGCAACGCGCATCGGGATCGGGTGCATGGATGCACCCAGCAATCCCCCTCTGTCCGCCAGATAAATGAGAAAGCCGCCCAATGGGCGGCTTTTTTATCTGGCTACGATCCCTGTCGATGATCACTTCGCCTGATCACTGCGCGCAGCGCAATACCCACAAAGGTCAGCCCGATCAACGCCACCATGAGGGTCATCCCCCACAGTGCGCCGAAGCTGTCGAGTGACGGTTGCCGGGCCGGCCGCGCAGGCTGATACAACACGCGCACTGCCTGGCCTGGCTCATACCCGAAGATCATGCCCCCCTGCGCATAGGAGACCCGCTCGCCGGCCGCAGTGGTGAATGCCACCTGTGGGTGCGACCCGCCCGCGTTCAGGCTCTCGACGTGGCCATCGGCGATCTGCGCGACCCGCAGGAACGCCAGGCGATGGTTCACTTCAAGGCCGACAACAGCCAGCATCAACAGACCCATGGCGCCGAACGCCAGGCCACGCATGATCTCGCCGGTCCGGGAAAGAGGGGGTTCTGACATCGCGAGGCAACTCCATTGCAGACGGTAGACGAGAGGGCCGGTGCGCTCCTGTCGCCCGGTCGATCCCACTCGCTGCAAGCATAGCCGAGACGCGGCCAGCCGCTTCAGCACATCACGCGCACCGCCTGCCCGCACCCGCAGCGCTTCCATGCAGGCCCCGGGCTCGTGGTGACGCAGGTGCTGGCCTATCGCAGCGGCACCGGTATCGCCGCCCATTCAATGGGGCGGGAGCTCCAGTGCTCCCGCCCCGGCATCACCCACACAGCGCCTGGATCTACCGCAGGCCCACCCCCCTCAGAAACCCACGCGCAGGTTCAACTGCCCGCCGACGTCGCTGCGACCATCCCCATGCTCGCCCTGCACGAACAGAGACAGCTGGCTGCTGCGCCCCAGGCCGACGGCCACGCCAAGCTGGCTGACCACTGCGTTGCGGGCGAAGCGCGCGCCGTACACATCGAATGCATCACCACCGACGGCAAAGCGCTGGCGGCTGGCGACGTCGGTGTCGCCACTGATGTGCTGCCAACCCACGCCGACCGTCAACTGCGCGGGGAAGCGCTCACCGCTGCCGACATCCCAGCGCCCACGCACACCAGCCGTACTCACGTTGAGCGTGTGCTTGCCGCCCTCCAGCACCAGCGCCGCGCTACCGCCCTGCTCCACCGCGCTGTCACTGTCCAGCCAATGCCGGCTGAAGTTCACGTACGGCTGCAACTGCGTGCGGCCCGCAGTCCAGGTCCACGCCGCCTCGACCTGGGCAATGGTTACGTCCGCATCCTGACGGCTGTACAGGGTCTGCTGCAGCAAAGGCACTTCGCGGGTGGTACGCGTGCGGTAGTCACCGCGTGACACGCTGCCGCCGACGCTGAAATCATTCCACTGCCCCTGTGCATACAGGCCGTAGGTATTGCCCCGGGTCTTGGCCCGCGAGTCACGGTCGTACAGACGGGTATCGAGACGCTCGCTGCCGGCAGCTACGCCCAGCACAGCGTGTTCGCCCAGATTCCAGTCAACACCGGCCATCGCCGCATTGCGGTTGTTGCGGATCTCATCGCCGTTGCCGTCACCGTCTTGGCGCGACACCTTGCCACTGCCCGCCAACCAGGCCGACGCACGTTCACCACGTACGCTCGGCAATTCGCTACCCAAGCGTTGGCGGATGCCTTCTTCAAGGTAGTTGTCACGCAACAGCACCGACCGGGTCGCCGCGTGGCTCTCGCCGGAAAGCTGGTTGAATGCAGAACGGGCCGTGGCCGCGTCGTACATCAGCACGGTGTTGTACAGGCCCAGTGCCGCGCCCGTCTGTGGGAGGCTGTCCAGTGCACCTGCAACACCCCGTTGGTTTCGGGTCTGCGCAGCGGTGACGAATGCGGCAGTCTGCGCAACATCGATCTTCAGCTGCGCCGCATTCGGGGTATAGACCGGCGTCAACGACAGGAATGCCGAGGTGGTCTTCGGTGGCACGAACTGGCCACTGACGCCGCCTGCCGCGTTGACCACCGTGTACTGCTGCCCCTGCTGGTAACTGGTGTTCGGATTGATGGCGTTGACCACCAGAGCGGCGCCGCCGACGTTGGCGCTGCCGCCGACCTGCACCACATCGCTGCTGGTGCTGCCCAGGTCGACCGCCAGCGTGCTGCCCGGTGCCAGCGTCAGGTTGCCGCCGACGGTGATCGTGCCGATGCCATTGCCGCCACTGCTGCCGTTGCCGGCACCATTGCCTGGCGACAACACGCCCCCTGCAGACACCGTGGTGGTACCGGTAGAGCCGCCGATCGTGCCGGTGCCCGACAGCGTGGTGCCGGTGCCGATGGTCCACTGGCCACCGATGTTGCCGGTGACATTCAGGCCGCCAGCATTGACCTGGCCGGTGCCGGTAAAGCCACCGCTGTTGCCGCCGATGGTGACCGCGCCCGGTCCGTTCTGCACGATGCTGCCGCCGCCATTGATGGCGCCACCGAGTGTGGTGTTACCGCCCACGTTGAGCACCAGCCCACCATTGTTGGTGATGTCGCCGCTGATCGCCCCGCTCGCACCGCCGGTGCCGACCTGCATGGTGCCACCGGCGTTGATCGTGGTGCCGCCGGTGTAGGTGTTGTTGCCGGTCAGCACCAGTGTGCCGCTGCCAGCCTGGGTCAGCCCGCCGGTGCCGCTGACCACGCCATCGACGGTCGTGCTGCCGCCCACGTTGAACAGCAGGCTGCCGTTGTTGTTGACGTTGCCGGTGATCGCACCCGTGCTGCCACCATTGCCCACCTGCAGCGTACCGCCAGTGTTGATGGTGGTTCCACCGGCATAGCTGTTGTTGCCGGTCAGCGTCAACGTTCCGCTGCCGGCCTGGGTGAGGCCGCCGCTGCCGCTGATGGTGCCGGCCACTGTCGTGTTGCCGCCGACGTTGTAGACCAGGCTGCCGTTGTTGCTGACGTTGCCGGTGATCGCACCGGTGGCGCCGCCGTTGCCGACCTGCAGCGTGCTGCCGGTGTTGATGGTGGTGCCGCCGGTATAGGTGTTGTTGCCGGTCAGGGTGAGTGTGCCTGCGCCGGCCTGGGTCAGGCCGCCGCTGCCGCTGACGATGCCTGCAAGTGCGGTGTTGCCGGCCAGGTTCACCACCAGCGCACCGTTGTTGCTCACATCGCCCACGATCGCGCCGGTGGCGCCACCGTTGCCGATCTGCAGTGTGCTGCCCGCGTTGATGGTGGTGCCACCGGTATAGGTGTTGTTGCCGGTCAGGGTCAGCGTGCCGGTGCCGCTCTGCACCAGGCCACCACTGCCGGCCAGGGTGCCGCCGAAGGTGGTGCTGGCGTTGTTGCCGCCGGTGGTCAGGGTTGCACCGCCCAGCGCCACGCTGCTGCCGGCCACACCGGCCAGGCCGCCAATGCCCTGGTTGCCTGCAGCACTGATGTCGAGGATGCCGGCACCGGCGAGGTTCACCGTGCTGGCCGCAGACAGGCTGCCACCGGCTGCCACCGCCAGGGTGCCGCTGTTGATCGTGGTGGTACCTGTGTAGCTGCCGGCACCGCCCAGCGTCAGCGTCGCCGCACCCTCCTTGAGCAGGTTGCCGCTGCCGCTGATATCGCCGTCCAGGGTCAGCGCCGCGCTGCCAGGCAGGGTCAGCGTGCCATTGGCCAGCTGCACGTTGTTGGCCACGGCCAGCGCCGCAGTGGCATCCAGGCTGGCGTCGCCGCCCACGGTCAGGGTACCGCTGCCCAGCGCAGTGGCGTTGCCCAGCGACAGGCCTCCTGCATTGAGCGCCACGCCGCCACCGAAGGTGTTGTTGCCGGTCAGGCCGAGGACGCCCGCGCCGTTCTTCACCAGCCCACCGGTGCCCGTGATATCGCCGGCGAACGTGCTGTTGGCCGCGGCATTGGTGGTCAGCGTATTGCCTCCCAGGGCGACCGTGCTGCCGGCCACGCCGGACAGCGTGCCGATTGCCTGGTTGCCGCCGCCGGTGATGTCGAATCCGGTACCGGCGTTGGCCAGGGTCACCGCACCGCTCGCCGCCAGGCTGCCACCGGCACCGATCGCCAGCGTGCCGGCGTTGATCGTGGTGCCGCCGGTGTAGGTGTTGGCGCCGGTCAGCGTTTCAGTACCGGTACCTTCCTTGATGAGCCCGCCGGTGCCGCCGATCGAACCGCTGAACGTGCCGTTGGTGGCATCACCGATGGTCAGCGTGTTGGCACCCAGGTTGACCGTGCCATTGCCGATCAGGGTACCGAACACCTGGGTACCGTTGCCGGCCGACAGATCGAAGGTGGCCCCGCTGGCGAGGTTGACGATGCCACCGGCACTGAGGCTTGCACCCGCTCCCAGCGCCAGCGTACCGGCGTTGATGCTGGTCCCGCCGGTATAGGTGTTGGTGCCGTTCAAGGTCAGCGTCGCCAGGCCTTCCTTGGTCAGCCCGCCGGTGCCGGAGAGATTGCCGTTGAGCGTGAGGTCGTTGCTGCCGAGCACGGTCAGGCCAGCATTGAGCACCACGTTGTTGCCCAGGGTCAGTGCGCTGCTGCTGTCGACGGTGGAGGCTCCGCCTACGGTCAGCGTGCCGGTGCCGAGGGCTGCACCGTTGCCGACCACCAGGCCACCGGCGTTGAGGGTGACGCCGCCGCTGAAGGTATTGGCGCCGGCCAGCGTCTGCACGCCGCCGCCGTTCTTGACCAGGCCGCCACTGCCGCCGATCTCGCCTGCGAACGTGCTGTCGCTGGTGCCACCCAGGGTGAGCGTGTTCCCGCCCAGCGATACGGTACTGCCTGCCACGCCGGCCAGAGAGCCGATGGACTGGTTGCCGCCGCCGGAGATATCGAATGTGCCAGCGCCTGCCAGGTTCACCGCGCCCACCGAAGCAAGGCTGCCACCGGCACCGATGGCCAGCGTGCCGTTGTTGATGGTGGTACCACCGGTGTAGGTATTGGCGCCGCTCAGGGTCACCGTCGCGCCGCCGTTCTTGATCAGGCCACCGCCGCCGGAGATGCCGCCGCCCAGTGTCAATGCGTTGCTGCCAAGCAGGTTGAGGTTGGCGCCTGCGGCAAGGTTCACATCGTTGCCGAGCACCGCACCAATGTTGCTGTCCAGTGATGCATTGCCGCCCACCGACAGCGCGCCCGTACCCAGCGCGCCGTTGTTGCCGACCACCAGCCCGCCGGCATTCAGCGCAACCCCGCCGCTGAAGGTATTGGCACCGCCCAGGGTCTGGATGCCGGTGCCGTTCTTGACCAGCCCACCGGTACCGGCGATGAGGCCATCGAAGGTGCCATTGCCGATTCCGCCGAGGGTGAGCGTGTTTGTTCCCAGCGTCACGGTGCTGCCGGCAACGCCGCTGAGCACGCCGATGCTCTGGTTGCCACCGGCGGCAATGTCGAAGCCGGTACCGGGATTGGCCAGCGTCACTGCACCAGTCGCGGCCAGGCTGCCACCGGCGCCGATCGCCAGCGTGCCGGCATTGATGGTGGTGCCACCGGTGAAGGTGTTGGTACCGGTCAGGGTCTCGACGCCTGCACCGACTTTGGTCAGGCCGCCGGTTCCGGTGATCGAGCCACTGAACACGCCGTTTGTCGGGCCGCCCACTTCAATGGAGTTGGCTCCCAGGTTGACCGTGCCGTTGCCGTTGAGCGTGCCGAATATCTGCGTGCCGTTGCCGGCCGACAGATCCAGCGTTGCACCGCTGGCCAGGTTGACGATCCCGCTTGCAGCCAGGCTGGCACCGGCGCCGAGCGCCAGTGTGCCTGCATTGACGTTGGTACCACCGGTGTAGGTGTTCGCACCATTCAAGGTCAGCGTCGCAGCGCCCTCCTTGGTCAGGCCGCCGGTGCCGGAAAGCACGCCATTGAGGGTCAGCGCATTGCTGCCCAGCACGGTCAGGCCAGCATTGAGCGCGATGTTGCTGGCCAGCGTCAGCGCACCACTGGTGTCCAGCGTGGCCGCACCACCGACGGTCAAACCGCCGCTGCCCAGTGCCGCATCGTTGCCCAGCACAAGGCCACCGGCGTTGAGTGCAACACCGCCGCCGAACGTGTTGGCCGCAGACAGTGTCTGCACACCGGCGCCGACCTTGACCAGGCCACCACCGCCACTGATGACACCCCCGAAGACACCATCGGTCGCTGTACCAAAGGTCAACGAGTTGCCGCCCAGCGCGATGCTGGTAGCGCCCACGCCGTTGAGGGCACCGATGGTCTGGTTGCCGGCAGCGGCGGAGATATCGAAGGTGGAGCCTGCACCACCGAGCGTGATGCCACCCGTCGCGGCCAGGCTGCCGCCTGCACCCAGCGCCAGCGTGCCGGCATTGATGGTGGTGCCACCGGTATAGGTGTTGGCGCCGCCCAGCGTCAGCGTGGCCACGCCGTTCTTGGACAAGCCACCGGCACCGGAAACCACGCCGTTCAACGTCAACGCGTTGCTGCCCTGCAGGCCCAGCGTGGCGCCGGCAGCCAACCCGATGTTGTTGCCAAGCGTGAGCGCGCTGCCAGCATCCAGCGATGCATTGGCCCCCACGTTGAGCGCGCCGGTACCCAGCGCCCCACTGTTGCCCAGCAGCAGACTACCGGCATTGAGGCTCAGGCCACCGCTGAAGGTGTTGGCGCTGTTCAGCGCCAACGTGCCCGCGCCGTTCTTGATCACACTGCCGGTACCGCTGACCAGCCCGCTCAGTGTCAACGCATTGCTGCCAAGCAGGTTCAGCGCACTGCCTGCGCCCAGGTTGACCGCATTGCCGAGCGCCAGCGGAACGCTGCCATCGAGGGTGACGTTGGCGCCAACGTTGAGTGCACCGCTACCCAGTGCACCCGCATTGCCCAGCAGCAGACCGCCACCATTGAGCGCCAGACCGCCGGTGAAGCTGTTGGCGCCATTGAGGGTCAGCGTGGTGGCGCCATTCTTGACAATATTTCCTGCACCGGAGATCTCCCCGCCCAAAGTGACGTCCTGGCTGCCAACCAACGTCAGCGCCGCGCCGAGTCCGATGTTGTTGGCCAGATTCAGCGCGACCGTGCTGTCCAGCGTGGCGGCACCATTGACGCTCAGCGCACCACTGCCCAGCGCCCCGGCATTGCCGAGCAGCAGACCACCGCCGTTGACGGTGAGGCCACCACCAAACGTGTTGGCACCATTCAATGTCAACAACGAGGCGCCGTTCTTGGTCAGGCTGCCGGCACCTGAGATGACTCCGCCAAGGGTGACGTTCTGGCTGCCCAGCAACGTAAGCCCAGCATTGAGGTTGACGTTGTTGGTCAGGTTGAGTGCGGCGGTGCCATCCAGCGTGCTTGCGCCACTGACGGTCAGTGCGCCGCTACCCAGCGCACCGTTGTTGCCCAGCACCAGCCCCCCGGCGGCAAGATTGACGCCGCCACCGAAGGTGTTGGCGCCGGTCAGTGTCTGTACGCCGACGCCCTGCTTGACCAGCCCGCCACTACCACTGATCACACCGGCGAAGGTCTGGTTGGTCGCATCACCAAAGGTCAGCGTGTTGGCGCCCAGCGCGAGCGTGCTGCCCGCCACACCGGAGAGCGCGCCAATGGTCTGGTTGCCCGAGGCGACGATATCCAGGCCCGCCCCGGCACCGCCCAGAGTCACCGCGCCGGTGGCCGCCAGACTGCCGCCACTGCCCAGCGCAACCGTACCGGCATTCACCGCAAGACCGCCGGAGAACGTATTCGCACCGGTAAGCGTGAGCGTCGCCGCGCCGGTCTTGACCAGGCTGCCGGTTCCGCTGATGGCACCGCCCAGCGTGAGCGCATTGCTCCCGAGCAGACTCAGGACGCTGCCGCTGTTGATGCTGACGTTGTTGGTCAGTGTTGCGGCAACACTGCTGTCGAGCGTGCTGCTGCCGGTAACCGCCAGCGCGCCGCTGCCCAGTGCATTGGCGTTGCCCAGTTGCAGGCCACCGGCGTTGAGCGAAAGCCCGCCGCTGAAACCGGCGTTGTTGCCGTTGAGGGTCAGCAGCGAGGCGCCGTTCTTGACGATGTTGCCTGCACCGGCGATCACGCCATTGAACACCAGCGGCTGCCCACCGAGCAGGTTCAACGATCCGCCTGCGCCCAGGCTGACCGCGTTGCCCAGCGTCAAGGGCGCGGTGCCATCCAAAGTGACCGCCGCGCCGACGCTCAACGTGCCCGTACCCAACGCCGCGTTGTTGCCCAGCAGCAGCCCACCGCCGTTGAGGACAACGCCGCCGGTGAAGGTGTTGGCCCCTGACAGGGTCTGGATGCCGGTTCCCACCTTCACCAATGTGCCGGCGTTGCCGGTGATCGTGCCAGCAAACGCATTGCTGGTGTTCAGGCCACCAAAGGTGAGCGCATTGCTCCCCAGATTCAGCATGCCACCAGGCCCGGCGAGGGAGCCCACGGTCTGGTTGCCACCTGCGGACAGATCCAGCGTGCTGCCCGTAGCAAGGGTCAGGGCGCTGGTCGGCGCAAGGCTGCCACCGGCGCCCAGCGCGACAGTGCCTGCATCAACAGACAGATTGCCGCCAAGCGCGAATGCACCGCCCAACGTGAGGGTGCTGGTGCCGTTCTTGGTCAGGTTGCCTGCACCGCTCACGGTGCCGTTCAGGGTGAGCGCCTGGCTGCCGCCCAGTGTCAGCGTACTGCCAGCGCCGATGGTGATCGGATTGATCAGCGCATAGGCGCCCTGCGTATCCAGGCTGGCCGAACCCCCTACGGCCAGCGTACCGGTCCCCAGCGCGTTGGCATTGCCCAGCAGCAACCCGCCAGCATTGAGGTTGACCCCGCCGCCGAAGCTGTTGGCACCGGCCAGGGTCACCACGCCGGTGTTGTTGACGGTCAGGCCACCCGCACCGGACAGCGCTCCCCCCAGACCGAACGCATTGGTCCCCCCCAGCGTCAGTCGCCCACCGCTGAGATTGAAGGCGTTGCCAAGGGTCAAGCCGCCGCTGGCCGCCGCAAGCGTGCCGCCCGACGCAGTGACAGCTCCCGCACCCAACGAAGCGTTGTTGTTGAAGTTCACCAGGCCATCGGCCAGCGTGGCGGAGGTGCCCGTCCACGCGCCCTGCAGGTTCCAGGTGCCGCTGTTGACGGTCAGGTTCTCGAAGTTGACGAAATTGGGCCAGGCAATGGTGGTGACCGCCCCGGCGGTGCCCGAACCCGGGCCGGTAGCGCTGTTCTGCAGAATCAACCGGTCATTGCTGCCGCTGCCACCGTTGACTTGGCCGGCCGCTGCCAGATTGATGTTCAGGCCGACCGGGCCCAGCGCCACGCCAACGCCGGTACCGGAACTGGCGACGCTGGAACCGGACACCGCGGTGTAGGTATTGCCCGGCACCGAATTGCCCAGGTGCACGCTGCCGGAGATCGTGCCGGCATTGAGCACGCTGTTGCCGGTCGCACCGAGCGAGGGCGCGAACGCCACACGACCGCTGATGCTGCCAGTGGCGCTGTTGGTCAGCGCAGCGCGCGCGCCACCGTAGTTGACGATGACCGGCGCATCGGAAAGGGTGATGCCCGCCGGGACATTCATGCCGATGGCACCGTCATTATTGATGGTGGTGGTGCCGCCGGTGTAATTCTGCGCAACGATGGCCTGCCCATCCAGGCCCAGCAGCCCAAGCACCGTGGTCGCGCCGCGGATGGTGCCACCGGCCTGGTTGTTCACCGTAATGGCGTTGGCCGTCGCGGTGGCATTGCCCAGCGTCATGCCTGCACCCAGCACGCCCACGCCCAGCAGCAGCTGCGGATCGACCGTGCCCTGGTTGTTCACGGTGATGCCGTTGCCGTTGAGGAACACGGCACTGCCCAGCGCTGCGGCCACCTGTGCATCGGGCTGGATGCTCAAGGTGACGCCGTTGAGGGAGGAATTGACCCCGCCGGGAAGGCCGGGCGCACAGGTAATGACGGTACCTGCCGTCGAGCACAGCGCGAAGGCCGAACCGCTGGCCAGCGTGGCCGCCAGAGCGACCGACAGTTGCTGGATCCGAATCACCCGGCCGGTGCTGGACCGCACACCTCCCGCTGGATTCCGCGCCACTTCCGAAGCCACCTGCATGACGCCAAGGGTGCGATTGAAAACCAGACGGTAAATGCGGTTCATCTATGAATCTCCATGATTTGACCGGCCACACAAGGGGTTTCATGGGTTTTTCAAGGTGAAGGCCGCCCAGCCTGTTCCAGATGGAACAAGACAGACCCTGCAGCATTGGATCGGACGTCACGCCTTCACACGAAAACCCTGCAGAAGCAGCGTGCTCCTGCATGTCCACCGTGCGAAAACTCCCCGTTCCGCATGGCGAATGGCTGCACTCTGCGTGCGCCGCCGCAACTACCACGTGAATCAGGCACGTTATTTTCTTGATGCACGTCATATAAATCCGGCGTTTTCACATAATTGCCGAATACGTGCATCGTTAATCCGGCCACACGCGGAAACGTCCATGTTTCCGTCGGCCGAAGTGCAGACTCAGCTGCTGGAGAGTTTCATCAGCACCAGGCCGGAAACAATCAATACCGCCGCGCCGATACGCATCGGGCTGACCTGCTCGCCAAGGAACACGATGCCAACCACGAATGCGCCTACCGCACCGATGCCGGTCCAGATCGTATAGGCCGTTCCCAACGGCAGGGTGCGCATTGCCACGGCCAGCAGCCAGAAGCTGGCGACCATGCCGATCAGGGTGATCACGGTGGGGGTGAGTTTGCTGAAGCCATCGGACTGCTTCATCGAAACGGCCCAGACGATTTCCAGCAGGCCGGCAAACAACAGATAGATCCAGGCCATGACAGCCCTCCTATTGGTAGGGCCAGGCCGTCCTGGTCATTGATTCCCGATACGGGGGAGGTCGTTCCTCCAGGTCCGCATTCTAGCAACGGCCATTGCCTCCGGCCGACGCGGCGGCGGTCGGGTTACAACCGATTCAGTGCGTGCAGCTGGCGTCGGCATGCGCGACTGCGCTAGAATGCGCGTCTGCCATCGACCCGTCGATGTGCAGTCCGGCTGTGGTCTCCGGCGCACGACGCGCTGCTTCCCCTGATCCGTGAGCTGGCCGCCCTCGGGGCGGCCAACGTCTCTATGGTGGCCCCGTCGGCCCCTCGCGACGCTAGGTCGAAAACTCCGCCAGGGCCGGAAGGCAGCAACGGTATCGATCGACGCGGGCGCCGAGGTCAGCCGGCGGGGCCACCGCCTTTTCAGGCGATGCCTCCGCTTCTGGTAGATGCCACCCCTGGTTGGCGCTCTCGCCGGGTATGGCCCGGCGCTACCCTGCCTCGGGCGTGCCTTGGTGGAACACCGCCCGCCATCCCTGCGCATGTCGGCGCCACAGTGAACTGCGCAGCACCCAGCGCTGGGGCCGGCCATCAACGTGGTAGCGGCTGCGATAGCGCACCTGTGCGAGTCCGTCGGACAGCAGCCACACGGCATAGTCGCCCGATTCAATCTCAACCCCCGCCCGTTCCTGTGGAATCTCCTCCAGCGCCGCAGCACGGCCATAGCATTGGCCGGAACTGCCGATCTCGCTGAAATCCTCATCCAGCAGCCTCCCAAGCCGCTCGCGGTCGCCGCGTACCTGCGGTGTGTGCAGCGCACGCTCCAGTGCTTCCAGTTCGGCGGCCAGCGCCGCATCGGCAGGCTGGCCAGCAACGTTCACGGTGGATCCTGCGCCAGCACGTGCGGCGCGGTCGGCGTAGCCAGCACCACGCACTGCCCGGGCTGGGCCACCCGATGCCCGCGCGCGGCCAACGCCTGTCCATCGGCCATGCTGGCGTAGTGGTACAGCATCATCCGCGCCTGCAGCTCGGCGCTGTACTCGCGCTCCAGATCATCCACGCCGGTATGCGATGGATTGCCATGCAGGCCGCAGTCATGCGCGATCAGCTCGTTGTCGCCGGCATAGCGGGCCAGCATCTCCGGAATCGGCCGGGTATCGCCGCTCCAGGTCAGCGCGCCCTGCAGGCGCAGGCCATAGGCCGTCTCCGGCCAGTGATGGCGTACCGGGAACACCTCCAGGCGCACCCCCTCGTGCCAGAACGCATCGCCCACCACGATCAGCTGGAACGCATCCCAGAAGTTGGCACCGCCCTCGGCCAGTACGTTCGGGTAATCGCCGATGCGCTTGTGCAGCAGCGGCACCACCGTCGCCGGCACATACAGCCGCACTTTGCCGCGCCGCTGCCCGCTGAAGAAGGTATCGACGAACAGCCGCTCGAAGCCGGCCACATGGTCCAGGTGCACGTGGGTGACGAACAGGGCCTGCGGCATGTGCCCGTAGTGCGCCTTGAACGCGGTCAATCCTTCGCCACCGCAATCGATGGTCAGCCACGGCCGGCCATCGCGCTCGATCACCGACATCGGCGAACCCAGCTCGACCGCCGACGCATTGCCGACGCCGAGAAAACGCAACGACCAATCCATCAGGTGCCCCGGTTCCAGGCCATGTCATAGGCGCGACGCAGCCGCGCGTAGTCCTTTTCGACGTCTTCCACGCTGCGCTCGCCGCGCAGCTTGACCAGCGAACGCAGCAGGCGCTTGAGGTTGCGTTCGCGCCAGGCGGTGGCCGGGATGCGGATCACCCCGCGGTCGAAGTCGATCAGCCAGCCATGGCCGTTGCCGTCGAACAGGATGTTGTGCGCATTGAGGTCGGCATGGTCCAGCCCGGCACGATGGAAACGCGCGATGAGCCGCCCGGTTTCCTCCCATGGCGCACCTCGCCCGGCCACCAGCGCGCGGTCGGCCAGCGAACGCACGCCTTCGATCCGCTCCATCAGGATCGCAGCACGGTAGCGCAGCCCTTCACGCATGTAGAACGCGGCAAGCGGCCGTGGCACGGGCAATTTCTTCTCGCGCAGCGCGCGCATCAGCCGGAATTCGGCGAAGCTGCGGGTCCGGTCCGAACCCCGCCAGATGTACTGGTCGTGGCTGATCCGGGCCGCCAGGCCGCCGCGCAGGTAGTGCCGCAGCACGCTGGGACCGAACGGCGCATCGACGAACCAGGCACTGCCACGGCCACCTTCACCCACCGGCCGGGCCTTGCCGGCCCAGTGCTGTGGCGAGAACAGGCCAGCCTCGGCTTGCCGCAGCCGCTCGCGGTCGAACAGAATGGCCCCGATGCCGCGACCCTCGCGGCATGGCGTCAGCGCTTCATTGGCGTCGAATGCGACCATTCCTTTGAGTCTAACAACACATGGCATCAGCGTCCTCCTCCTTGTGTCTTCTGCGCCTGTCCGCTCTCGGCGATGTGACCCACGTGGTACCGCTGGTGCGCACCCTGCAGGCCGCCCGCCCGGACACCCCGATCCACTGGATCATCGACAAGGTCGGGCAGAAACTGCTTGATGGCCTGCCCGGCGTGACCTTCCATGCGTACGACAAGAAGACCGGCATGGCCGGGGTGAAGGAGCTGCGCAAACAGCTGCCGCCCGGGCGTTTCGAGGCCCTGCTGCAGATGCAGGTCGCGTTCCGCGCGAACGTACTGTCTGCCTTCATTCCCGCAGAGCGCCGCATCGGCTACGACCGCAGCCGCTCCAAGGACCTGCACGGTCTCTTCATCAATGAGCGCATCGCCGATCGCCCCGGCATCCATGTGCTCGATGCCATCGGCAGCTTCTGTGAGCCGCTGGGCCTGCGCCAGACCGAGGTCAGCTGGGACCTGGCCGTACCGCAGTCGGCCTGGGACTGGGCTGCAGCGCAGTGGCAGGACGACGGTCGCCCGGTGCTGATGATCTCGCCGTGCTCCAGCCATGTGCGCCGCAACTGGTACGCAGACCGCTATGCCGAAGTGGCCAACCACGCCGTTGCACGCGGCTGGCAGGTGGTGCTGTGCGGCGGTCGCAGCGAGCTGGAGCGCAGCATGGCCGACGCCATCCAGGCGCAGCTGGATGTTCCAGCACTGGATCTGGTCGGCAAGGACACCCTCAAGCAGTTGCCGGCGTTGCTGGCGCGCGCCAACCTGGTGATGACCCCGGACTCGGGCCCGATGCACATCGCCAATGCCATGGGCACCAAGGTGCTCGGCCTGCATGCTGCCAGCAACCCGCACCGCAGCGGCCCCTATTCGGACCGCCGCTACTGCGTGGACCGCTATGACGATGCCGCGCGCAGATACCTGGGCAAGCAGGCCGCCGACCTCAAGTGGGGGACCAAGATCGAATTCGACGACGTGATGGAACTGATCACCGTCGAGGATGGCATTGCCGCATTCGAACGCTACGTAGCTGATCACCTGGGGTAAGCGCGCAGTCGGGCGGTGCGGACTCCGGTCCGCACCGGCTCCCGCCGCTGCCCTGCCCTGCCCTGCCATCCACGCATGGCGTGGATCTACTGCATCGGACCGCCTGCGGTTACGCGCGCTGCGTGTAATCCTGGTAAGACTTCTCTTCCACGTAGGCCGAACCCAGCGCCAGGTTGATCGCCTTCTTGATCCGCGCGCGTTCGTCGTTGCGCAGGTACACGCTGCGCGCGAGGTCGACGAACGACTGGTCGAAGGCCTGCGCCTTCTCTTTCAGGCGGATGTCGTCCTCGATCTCCCACAACTGCTCGTTGACCGCCTTCAGTTCGGCACGCAGCTTGGCGATGTCCTTCACTGCCGCCGGGTGGGCCATCCAGGTGTGCTCCAGCGCAGACAGTTCCTTGCGCACATTGGCCAGCTTGCCTTCGTCGCTGATCCGCTCGGACTTGATCTGCAGGATCGAGATCTTGTCCAGCAGCTCGCCGAAGGAAACGGGCACGAGGATTTCAGCGGTCATGGGGGATGCTCCAGCAGGTGATGCACACATGGTAACCGCAGCGCACCGTCGAACTCCCCGCACGGCACCGTTCCGATAGGCCGTTCTGATAGGTCGTTCCGATAAGCATCTGGTGGAACAAGCCTCTCCGTTGAGGGGCTGCCCCGACAGGGGCGGAGAGAGGAAGCCAAATGCCAGACAAAGAAAAAAGGGCTGCCTTTCGGCAGCCCTTTTTTCTTTATCTGGCGGAGAGGGGGGGATTCGAACCCCCGAGGCGCTATAAACGCCTGCCTGATTTCGAGTCAGGTACATTCAACCGCTCTGCCACCTCTCCAGAAGTGCCCCGGCGAACCGGGGACGCGCATCATACGAGGAAGTGCGGCTGACGACAAGTCATTGCGGCAGATGAAGTGAAATTTTCCTGACTGGATGCCTTGCCGGATGTCCGCTCCACCGTGATGATGCCGTTCTCCCCGGCAATACCCCGCCCCCAGTACCCACCATGATCGAATTCGGACATCTCACCCACCCTGGCCTGCGCCGCGAGCTCAACGAAGACACCTACTACGGTGACGGCGAGATGGCCCTGTGGCTGGTGGCCGACGGCATGGGCGGACACGCCTGCGGCGAAGTGGCCAGCGCGCTGGCGCGCGAGACCATCGTCCGCGAGATCCGCCGCGGCGCGCCATTGGCGCAGGCCATCCGCACCGCCGACGAAGAGATCATCCGCGCCTCGCGCAGGCGCAATGACAGCCTGCCGATGGGCACCACCGTGGTCGCTGCACGGGTGCAGGGCAACCGCTACGAGGTGGCCTGGGTCGGCGACAGCCGCGCCTACCTGTGGCGTGATGGCCAGCTTGCGCAGCTCAGCCAGGACCACAGCGTGGTGCAGGAACTGGTCGCCCAGGGCAACCTGACGGCCGAGCAGGCGCGCGCCCATCCGCATCGAAACGTGGTCACCCAGGCACTGGGCGTGACCGACCCGGCGCACCTGAACGTGGCAACCACCAGCGGCGAACTGCGCCCGGGGATGCAGCTGCTGCTGTGCAGCGATGGCCTTACCGAGGAAGTGGATGATCGCGGCATCGCCCGCACCCTCGCCTTCGACGATGCCAGTGCCCAGGAATGCGTGGACAGCCTGGTCGCCTCGGCCCTCGACGGCGGTGGTTCGGACAACATCACCGTGATCCTGGTGCGCTGCCACTGAACCACGCCCTGCAGGGATGCGGGGGTAGCGCCGGGCCATGCCCGGCGGCCACGCAACCCGCGCTTACGCGCTGACGACCTCTTCCACCTTGGGGCCATCCCACAACGCGTGACCGGCCTTCTTGCGCAGCCGCTCCAGTCGCGCGTTGTGCGCCTCCTGCTCCGACGGCGTAGCCACCACCCGCGGACGCGGCAACAGCTTGGATGCATCGAAGGCCAGCAGTGCCCCGCCGCCGCCGGCGTCATCGTCACCCAGCCCAAAGCCGATTTCCTCCTGGCCCGAGGTCAGCGCGATATACACATCGCCCAGGATCTGCGCATCCAGCAGGCCGCCGTGCAGTGCCCGGTGCGAGTTGTCCACGCCGAGCCGCTTGCACAGCGCATCCAGCGAATTGCGCTGGCCCGGGAAGCGCTCGCGCGCCAGCGCCAGGGTATCGATCACCGAACAGCGGTCGGTGATCTTCCCGTACTGCTCCCCCAGCAGGGAGAGTTCGTTGTCGAGGAAGCCCAGATCGAACGCGGCGTTGTGGATGATCAGCTCGGCGCCATCGATGAAGGCGAGGAACTCTTCCACCACCTGCGCAAATTCCGGCTTGTCGGCCAGGAACTCCAGGGTGAGGCCGGTGACTTCCTGCGCACCCTGTTCGAATTCGCAATCCGGCTTCAGGTACTGGTGATAGGTGTTGCCGGTCGGGCGGCGTTTGAACAGTTCCACGCAGCCGATTTCGACGACGCGGTTGCCCTTTCTCCACTCAAGGCCGGTGGTTTCGGTATCAAGGATGATCTGACGCATGGCTCAGTTTACCGGGCTGCCGTCGCGGATCTGGATCGCCGCATTGCGGGCCAGAGTATCCACGCGCTCGTTGTCCGGATCGCCGGAATGCCCCTTCACCCAGCGCCAGTCGATCTGGTGGCGCAGCGTGGCCGCCTGCAGGCGTTCCCACAGTTCGCGGTTCTTCACCGGGTCACCACCAGCGGTCTTCCAGTTCTTGCGGATCCATCCCGGCAGCCACTGGGTCAGGCCCTGCCGCACGTACTGCGAATCGGTGTAGAGCACGATCTCGCAGGGTTCGGTCAGCGACTCCAGGCCGGAAATGGCGGCCATCAGCTCCATCCGGTTGTTGGTGGTATGCGCCTCACCGCCACTCAGTTCGCGCTCATGCCCCTTGTAGCGCAACAGCGCCGCCCAGCCACCGGGGCCGGGATTGCCGAGGCAGGAACCGTCGGTGTGGATTTCGATGGTTTTCAATACAACTCCAGATCAGGTAGCAACGGTGCCGTGCCAGCGCACGGGCAACGGGGTCGGCCCGGGCAGGGCCAGCGTGCGTTTTTCAGCGTGGAACAGGCAGGCCGCGCGCAGGGGCGCCCAGCCACCGCGACGGCGGCTGCCCGCACCCTGCCACATCGGCCCCAGGTAACGCATGTCCTCGCACTCCAGGCCATGACGCTGCAGCAGCTGGCGGATCCGCTGCGGGGTGCGCACCACCAGGCCATGCTGGCGCCAGCGGGTGCGGAACGGGCTGAACGGATTGAGGCTGCTCAACCACAGGTGGCCGCCAGGCATGAGCACCCGCTCGCACTCATCCAGCAGCCGGTCGGCGTCGCCGACGGTCACATGCTGCAGCACGATGGCGTTGACGCTCTCGTTGGGCAGCGGCAACGGCAGTGCGCAGCGGGTGTCACCGGCATAGCCACTGCCGTCGCGGTGCAGCCTCAGGCCGCGTCCGCCCAGCTGCGCATCGGCCAGCCAGGCGGCGCTGGGCGCGATCCACAGCCAGGGCCGGGCCGGCAGCAGCGACAACTGGGGCAGCAGCAGCTGGCACTCGAGCACGCGCAGGGCCTCCGCCGGTTCGCTGTCGAACCACGGGGCCGGGCTCGCTTGACGGGTGCTCTGCAGCGCGGGCATGGTCCAATTCTATGCGACTGACTGCCCTGCCCGCATTTGCGGACAACTACATCTGGATGCTGATCGCCGACGACGGCGCCGCAGTGGTCATCGACCCCGGCGATGCCGCCCCGGTCCTTGCGCTGGCCGCGCAGGGCCTGCGCGTGGACACCATCCTGCTCACCCACCACCACGACGATCATATTGGCGGGGTACCCGCGCTGCAGGCGCATTTCCCCGGTGTGCGGGTGGTGGCGCCGGCTGAGGAACGCATTCCCATGGCGACCGAGCGGGTCGGCGAAGGTGAACGCGTTCAGGCACTGGGCCAGATGTTCCACGTACTATCCGTGCCCGGGCACACCCGCAGCCACATCGCGTTTCACACCGCTGAACATCTTTTCAGTGGCGATTCGTTGTTCAGCCTGGGCTGTGGACGCCTGTTCGAAGGTACGCCGTCCCAGCTGCTGGCATCGATGCTGAAGCTGGGTGCCCTGCCCGCGCAACTGCTGCTGTGTTGCGCTCACGAGTACACCGTGTCAAATGCCGTCTTCGCGCGGCATGTCGACCCCGCCAACGCTGCCTTGTTGCAGCGCCAAGAGGAGGCTTTGGCCATGCGCCGCGATGATCGCTCCACCCTGCCGGTATCCCTGGCCGAAGAATTTGCCTGCAATCCGTTCCTGCGTACCCACACCGCGCCGATCCGCGCGGCTGTATCGGCGCACCTGGGATGCGAAGTCGTGGATGACGTCGACGTCATGGCCGGTCTCCGGCACTGGAAAGACGGCTTCCGCGCATGATGCCGCGAAGTCTGCCGCTGGCCCTGGGCCTTGTCCTGGGGCTGGCCGGAACCGCCGGCGCACAGTCGCTGGGTGCCGGCATCAGCCAGAACCTGACAGCCGCCGCGGCGCTGCCGCTGGATCCGTCGACCCTGCCGGCCGCCTCGGTGCGCAACGGCCAGGAGATCTTCTCCAGCTTCCGCGACGGCCTTGCCGAACCCAGCTGCGACGCCGAGGCCACCAGCCCGCGTTGGCAGAAGCAGTTCGCCCACGCACCCTCCCGCCTGGCCAATCAGGATGACGATGCACTGGTGCTGTTCGGCTACGTGGTCGAAGAGCTGCGCAAGGCCAACCTGCCGACCGAATTCGCCCTGATCCCCTTCGTGGAAAGCGGCTACCGGCCCAATGCCCGCAACGGCAGCGGCCCGACCGGACTGTGGCAGTTCATCGCCACCACCGCACGCAATCACCGCGTGCCGATGAGCAACAACTACGACGGCCGGCTGTCGGCGGTGGAATCCACCCAGGCCGCCGTGCGCTATCTGAAGACCCTGCACGGCATGTTCGGCGGTGACTGGCGTTTGGCCACCATGGCCTACAACGCGGGCGAGTACCGCGTGCTGCAGTCCATGCGCAAGGCCGGGATGAACGCGCAGAACGCCAAGCCGGCGGCCCTGCCGGGTTTGTCCCCGGTTACCCATGCCTACGTAGAGAAGCTGCATGCCCTGGCCTGCGTGCTGGAAGACGTGGAAGACCAGCCGGGCGTCATGGCCTCGCTGGACCGCACCGTGCCGGTGCTGAAGGACCACACCCTGCCGGCCGGCACCAGCGTCCAGCAGTGGGCCGCCCAGCGCGCCCTGGACCCGGCGAAGATCGCCCGCCTGAACCCGGCGCTTGCGGCAGGCAACCGCCCCTCCGGGACGGCGCGGCTGCTGGCGCCGGTCTCAGCGAGCAGTGCAACGGTTGTTGAAACTGCCGGCACCGCCATTGCCTCGACGGCGGCAAGCGCGCCAAGTGCGGCTCCCGTGGCGCAGGTGGCCAAGGTTGTCGCCTCGGCTGCAGATCGCCCTCGCAACCGGCGCCATACCGTGCGCAACGGCGAGTCGGCCTGGACCATTGCCCGCCGCTATGGCATGCCGGTGAAAGCCCTGCTGTCACTGAACGGGCTCAGTGGCAGCAGCGTGCTCAAGCCGGGCGCGGTACTGCGCGTCGAAGACTGAGGGTGAGCGCGGCGCCGCCGCGCGACCTGTCCCATTTGTGCTTCCTGTAGAGCCGAGCCCACGCTCGGCTTTTTCATGCGCGCACCTGCCGGTGAGCCGGGCACAGACTCGGCTCTACCGCCGGATGACCCGCACCCGGCCCACAAAAAAGGCCCGGCATTGCCGGGCCCTTCTTTGCCTGCCTGCCGTGAGGCTTACAGGTTCGCTTCGGTGGTCTGCACCACGAACTTCTTGCGCATCGCGTCGATGTAGGCCTTGGCCGCAGCCATGCCGTCGATCTGGCTCAGCTGATCCTTCAGCTGCTTCTGCTGCTCGGCGGTCACTTCCTTGATGTCGCCCGGGTTGACCTTGTTCACCGCGAACACCAGCGCATGGCCGTTGACATCGACCTTGCCATAGCTGGGCTTGCCGTCAGCCGGCAGCGCGGCGCTGAAGATCGCACGGTTGATCTCCGGGGTCGGCACCGGCTGGCTGCGCGGCAGGCCCGGCATCGGGCTCAGCTGCAGCTTCTCGCTGGCGGCCAGCGACTGCAGGGTTGCGCCGGCCTTCAACTTGGCCAGCAGGGCATCAGCAGCCTTGTCACCGGCCTGGCGCTGACGGTCAGCACGGATCGCGGCGATCACCTGCTCACGCGCCTTGTCCAGCGGCATGGCCTGTTCCGGGGTGTGCGCGGCAACACGGATCACCACGCTGTGGTTGCTGCTGCCACCCAAAGCGATCGGATCGCTGGCGGTACCGTCCTGCACCAGCAGGTCGGAGAACGCGGCGCGCAGCACGGCCGGATCGGCCGCGATGCCGCTGGCGGTGGTACGGGTCATCGGACCCACCGTCTGCATCGGCAGGCCCACTTCCTTGGCAGCAGCGGCCAGGTCGCTCGGGCTCTTGTTGATGGCATCGACCAGACGGCCAGCCAGATCGTTGAAGCCACGCTCGCCGTCCGCCTTCAACTGCTCGGCCGCCAGCGTGTCGCGCACTTCCTCGAAGGACTTGCCCTGGCCACCGCGAACCGCTGCGACCTTGATGATGTGATAGCCGAAATCCGTCTTGACCGGGCCGATCACTTCGCCAGCCTTGGCGGCGAACAGCGCGTCTTCGAACGGCTTGACCATGGCGCCACGCTCGACCCAACCCAGGTCACCGCCCTGTGCCTTGGAACCCGGATCTTCCGAGTTGGCCTTGGCCAGCGCGGCAAAGTCGGCACCTGCAGCCTTCGCCTCGGTCGCCAGCTTGGCAGCCTTGGCTTCAGCGCCGTCGCCGGTGATCAGGATATGCGCCGCCTGACGCTGTTCCGGCGTGGTGAACTTGGCCTTCTCATCTTCGTAGCGCTTGCGCAGCGTGGCCTCGTCTGCCGCGGTCGGCGCCGGCAGGTTGGCACCGTTGAGCTCGACATACTCCAGCGACACCGATTCGGCCTGGCGGAAATCCTTGCCATGGCTGTCGTACCACTGCTTGATCTGCGCATCGGTGACCGCGGCGGTGTCGGCCGGCACTTCCGGCAGCGCAGCCAGTTCGACGTCGCGGGTTTCGCCCAGCAGCTTCAACAACCGCTCGGTCTCGGCCTGGGTAACAAAGCCGGAGTTCTGCAGGCCCGACGGAATCACCGACTGCTGCAGGCTCTCACGCACCAGTTCCTGGAACTGGGTGGGTGTACGCGGCGGATTGCCACCGGCCAGCGCCAGGCGGTAATTGCTCTCGCTGAACTTGCCATCGGCGCCCAGGAAGCCCGGAATGGTGGTGATGTACTCGCGCACTGCACCGTCACCGATCACCACACCGGCCTGCTCACCGACCAGGCGCACGACCTGCTCGTCGATCAGCTGATCAAGCACGGCCAGCTTGTTCTCGGTGCTTTCGAACGCGCGCGGGTCGAAATTCTCGCCCTGCTGCTGGCGTTCGCGCATGCGTTCCTGTTCGAAACGCGTGCGGAAATCCTGCGAACTGATCTCATGGTGCTGCCAGAGCATGCGCACCGGCCACCACGACGGGGCCGAGCGCCACCAGGTCGGCGGTGCCGAAACCTTGGCCACGTTCTGCGCACCGACGCCACCCAGGTAGCTGTTGTCGATCACGAACAGGAACGGAATCATCAGCAGCCCCAGGATCACGGTAACGATCCAGCCTGAGGTCTTGTCGCGAAGTTTCTGCAGCATGGTGAGGAATCACAAGGCCTGATTGGCGAGCCCGGCAGTGTAACCCGCTTCGCGGCGTGGACCAAAAGCCGTGCCGATGGGGCGTGCGCCCGCCACGGCGGACCCGCTGCGCGATCGCGCGCATCCAATGCTGCAGACGACACAAAGAAAAAGCCCCCGACTTGCGTCGAGGGCTCTTAGAGTTGGCGGAGCGGACGGGACTCGAACCCGCGACCTCCGGCGTGACAGGCCAGCATTCTAACCAGCTGAACTACCGCTCCGCGCTTGAAACTTTGCAGGCGCTCAGTATATCCGAAGACTTCCTGAAAACCTACCCCGCTAAACACTTTTTTCAAAGTTTTTTCACGAGGATTTAAGAGTTGTGCAATGGCGGAGCGGACGGGACTCGAACCCGCGACCTCCGGCGTGACAGGCCAGCATTCTAACCAGCTGAACTACCGCTCCGTATTGCAAACCTCTTTGTTTTCCCGACAACCCAGAGGTTGGAGAGAAAACAAGGCCCCCAGCTTTTCGGCCGGGGGCCTCGTTGAAAATGGCGGAGCGGACGGGACTCGAACCCGCGACCTCCGGCGTGACAGGCCAGCATTCTAACCAGCTGAACTACCGCTCCACATTTCAAACTTTACCGCGGTGCTGTGGTGGGTGCTGAGGGTTTCGAACCCCCGACCCTCTCCGTGTAAAGGAGACGCTCTACCGCTGAGCTAAGCACCCCAGCGAGCCGCTTAGTTTACAGCATCCTTCAGGGCCTTACCAGCCTTGAACGACGGATTCTTCGAAGCAGCGATCTTGATGGTGTCGCCGGTCTTCGGGTTGCGGCCGGTACGGGCAGCGCGGTCGCGGACCTGGAAGGTACCGAAGCCAACCAGGGTGACCGCATCGCCGTCCTTCAGCGCCTTGGTGACGGCAGCAACGACGGCATCGACAGCGCGGCTGGACTCGGCCTTGGTCAGGTCGGCGGCTTCAGCAACGGCGTCGATCAATTCGGTCTTGTTCATTCTGTACAACTCCTTTGGCGGTGGGTTCCGCTTATTCGACAGGGAAGCAACCGCATGACATCTGCATGCGGTCGCCATGTGGAAACGGTTCGCCGAATTCAGTGAGCGCCGACTGCGATCACTCATTCGCGAGTGCTGCTTTTATACCAGCGGCCCTACCCCCACGCAAGCTGGAAAGCCAGCAACGACGCGGGTTTCAAGCATTTCGACAGGACGCATCAATGCTTGACGCGGGCGTTTCCACTGGGTTTGGCCTTGCTGCGCACCGTGACACGCTGCGCACTCTTGCGCGTCTTCTTCGGTGCAAGCGGGCGTTCCAGCGCCAGATCGAGCACTTCCTCGATGTACTTCACCGGCACGATCTCCAGATCGCGGGTGACGTTGGCGGGGATGTCGGCAAGATCCTTGCGGTTCTCTTCCGGGATGATCACCGTGCGGATTCCGCCGCGCAGCGCTGCCAGCAGCTTCTCCTTCAAGCCACCGATCGCCGTCACGCGACCACGCAGGGTGATCTCGCCGGTCATTGCCACATCGGCGCGCACGGCCACCTTGGTCAGCATCGACACCAGCGACGTCACCATCGCCGCACCGGCACTGGGGCCATCCTTCGGAGTTGCACCATCGGGCACGTGCAGGTGCACGTCGTGCTTCTGCAGGAACTCCGGATCGATGCCGAATCCGACAGCGCGCGAACGCACCACCGACAACGCCGCCGACGCCGATTCCTTCATGACGTTGCCAAGCTGGCCGGTCAGGATCAGCTGGCCCTTGCCCGGCACCAGCGTCGATTCGATCTGCAGCAGATCGCCGCCGACTTCGGTCCAGGCCAGGCCGGTCACCAGGCCGATCTCGTTCTCTTCTTCGGCACGACCGAAGTCGAAACGACGCACGCCCAGGTACTTGTCCAGGTTCTTGCTGGACACACTCACCAGCGCCTTGGACTTCTTCGCACCCTTCTTCGCCTTCACCGGCTGCGGGCCGGCCAGCGCGATTTCCTTCACCACCTTGCGGCAGATCTTGGCAATCTCGCGCTCCAGGTTGCGCACGCCCGATTCGCGCGTGTAGTAGCGCACGATGTCCTGGATGGCATCACTGCCGATCTCCAGCTCTTCCGGCTTCAGGCCGTTGGCCTTGATCTGCTTGGGTGCCAGGTAACGGGTGGCGATGTTGAGCTTCTCGTCCTCGGTGTAGCCGGGGATGCGGATCACTTCCATGCGGTCCAGCAGCGGGCCGGGAATGTTGAGCGAGTTCGAGGTAGCCACGAACATCACTTCGGACAGGTCCAGGTCCACTTCCAGGTAGTGGTCGTTGAATGCGTTGTTCTGCTCGGGATCCAGCACTTCCAGCAGCGCCGAGGACGGATCGCCACGGAAGTCCATCGACATCTTGTCGATCTCGTCCAGCACGAACAGCGGGTTCTTGCTGCCGACCTTGTTGAGGTTCTGCACGATGCGGCCCGGCATCGAACCGACATAGGTACGACGGTGGCCACGGATCTCGGCTTCGTCACGCACGCCGCCGAGCGACATGCGCACGAACTTGCGGTTGGTGGCCTTGGCGATGGACTGGCCCAGCGAGGTCTTGCCCACGCCCGGCGGACCGACCAGGCACAGGATCGGCCCCTTCATCTGCTTCACGCGCGACTGCACCGCCAGGTATTCAAGGATGCGTTCCTTGACCTTCTCCAGGCCGTAGTGATCGGCGTCGAGGGTGTCCTGTGCGGCCTTGAGGTCCTTGCGCACCTTGCTGCGCTTCTTCCACGGCACGCCCAGCAGCCACTCCAGGTAGTTGCGCACCACGGCTGCTTCGGCAGACATCGGCGACATCTGCTTGAGCTTGTTCAGCTCGTTGCGCGCCTTGGTCTCCACCGGCTTGGGCATGCCTGCTTCGGCGATCTTGCGTGCCAGCTCTTCCAGCTCACCCGGTGCGTCGTCGAGATCACCCAGCTCCTTCTGGATGGCCTTCATCTGTTCGTTGAGGTAGTACTCGCGCTGGCTCTTTTCCATCTGCGACTTCACGCGGCCGCGGATGCGCTTTTCCATCTGCTGCACGTCGATCTCGCCGTCGACCAGACCGACCAGCATCTCCAGGCGCTCGCCCACGGCCAGCGTTTCCAGCAGGCGCTGCTTGTCCGACAGGCGCACGCTGATGTGCGCGGCGATGGTATCGGCCAGCCGCGTCGGTTCATCGATGCCGGCCAGGGTCTGCAGCAGCTCCGGTGGCAGCTTGCGGTTGGTCTTGACGTACTGCTCGAACAGCGACATCAGCGAGCGGGCGATCGCTTCGATCTCGCGCGGTTCGCGCGGATCGGCGGCATCGATCTCCACCGCCTGGCCGTGCAGCGAGCCATCGCGTTCGCTGACACTGGTCACCTGCACGCGCGACAGGCCTTCAACCAGCACCTTGATGGTGCCGTCGGGCAGCTTCAGCAGCTGCAGCACCTGCGCCAGGGTACCGACCTGATAGAGATCGGCCGCCTGCGGGTCATCGGTCTCGGCCGACTTCTGCGCCAGCAGCAGGATGCGCTTGTCAGCTTCCATCGCCTGTTCCAGCGCGTGCATGGACTTGTCGCGGCCGACGAACAGCGGGATGACCATGTGCGGGAATACCACTACGTCGCGCAGCGGCAGGACCGGCAGGTCGAGGGTCTCACTTGGGGAACGGGCCATGGGGGCTCCAGGGAAGGGGAAAACCGTCTCCGGGAGGGCATCTTCCGGAGACAAAAAAAGCCGATGGCCCCGTTATGGGGCCATCGGCTTTCAGATGCAAGACGTTCCGATAAAATTCTTTCCATTCAACAACTTGAAAGAATCACTCGGCGCCAGCGGCCTTCTGTTCAGGGGCCGGTGGGGTCTGGTAGATCAGGTACGGCTCGGACTTGTGCTCGATCACCGATTCATCCACGACAACCTTGCTGACGTTTTCCTGCGAAGGCAGGTCGTACATGGTGTCCAGCAGGACCGATTCGACGATGGTGCGCAGGCCACGGGCGCCGGTCTTGCGCTTGAGCGCCTTCTTGGCAATGGCCGACAACGCGTCAGGCCGGAACTCCAGCTCGACGTTCTCCATCTCGAACAGCTTCTTGAACTGCTTGGTGATGGCGTTCTTGGGCTCGGTCAGGATGCGGATCAGGGCCGGCTCGTCCAGTTCTTCCAGGGTCGCGACCACCGGCAGGCGGCCGACGAACTCGGGAATCAGGCCGAACTTGATCAGGTCTTCCGGCTCGACTTCCGCCAGCACCTTGCCCACTTCCACCTTGCGCTCGCTGCTCTTGACCTTGGCACCGAAGCCGATACCGCCGGCGTCGTTGGAACGCTGCTGGATCACCTTGTCCAGGCCGGCAAACGCGCCGCCACAGATGAACAGGATGTTCTTGGTGTCCACCTGCAGGAATTCCTGCTGCGGATGCTTGCGCCCGCCCTGCGGCGGAACACTGGCCACGGTGCCTTCGATCAGCTTCAGCAGGGCCTGCTGCACACCTTCGCCGGACACATCGCGGGTGATCGACGGGTTCTCGCTCTTGCGCGAGATCTTGTCGATTTCATCGATGTAGACGATGCCCTGCTGTGCCTTCTCGACGTCGTAGTCGCACTTCTGCAGCAGCTTCTGGATGATGTTCTCCACGTCCTCGCCCACGTAACCGGCTTCGGTCAGCGTGGTGGCGTCGGCCATGGTGAACGGCACGTTGAGCAGGCGGGCCAGGGTCTCGGCCAGCAGCGTCTTGCCCGAACCGGTCGGACCGACCAGCAGGATGTTCGACTTCGCCAGCTCGACCTCGTCGTTCTTCTGGCGGCTCTCGATGCGCTTGTAATGGTTGTACACGGCCACAGCCAGGGTGCGCTTGGCGCGGTTCTGGCCGATCACGTACTGGTCGAGCACCTCGAGGATCTCGCGCGGCTTGGGCAGCGAACTGCGCGCCGACTGCGCCTTTTCCTCAAGTTCCTCACGGATGATGTCGTTGCACAGCTCCACGCACTCATCGCAGATGAACACGCTCGGACCGGCAATCAGCTTGCGCACTTCATGCTGGCTCTTGCCGCAGAAAGAGCAGTAGAGGATCTTGCCGGTGTCCGTGGAACGACCTTGGCGGTCTTCGCTCATGCTTCGCTTACCCAGTTACCCCACCCGCTGAACGGGGGTTCGATTCGAGAATAGCACAGGGCCGGAGGGACACCAGTCCGTCCGACCCTGCAGGAACGGGGCCTTTCATGGCCCCGTGGTTGCCGCTCAGCCGGCCTGGATCGACTCTTCCGGACGACGTTCCAGGACCTGGTCCACCAGGCCATAGGCAACGGCATCGACCGCGCTCTTGAAGTTGTCGCGCTCGGTATCGCGCGCGATGGTCTCCAGCGACTGGCCGGTGTGCTTGGCCAGCACTTCGTTCAGGCGCGCACGCAGGGTCAGGATCTCGCGTGCGTGGATGTCGATGTCGGTGGCCTGGCCCTGGAAGCCGCCCAGCGGCTGGTGGATCATCACCCGCGAGTTCGGCAGCGCATAACGCTTGCCCGCCGCACCCGATGCCAGCAGCAGCGCGCCCATCGAGGCGGCCTGGCCGACGCAGATGGTGCTCACGTCCGGCTTGATGTACTGCATGGTGTCGTAGATCGCCATGCCGGCGGTGACCACGCCACCCGGCGAGTTGATGTAGATGCTGATGTCCTTTTCCGGGTTTTCCGCTTCCAGGAACAGCAGCTGCGCCACCACCACATTGGCCATGTGATCATCGATCGGGCCAACCAGGAAGATCAGGCGCTCCTTCAACAGGCGCGAATAGATGTCGTAGGCACGCTCGCCGCGGCTGGTCTGCTCGACCACCATGGGAACCATGTTCAGGGCTTTGGTTCGGTTGTCCATTTCGTGAGGCACCTATCTTGGGGGGAAACAACCCCGCGCCAGGGCTGGCGCGGGGCATCCGGGGATCCGCCCGGGATTACTGGCGGATCGCGTCCTGGAACGACAGCTTTTCTTCAGTGTGCTGGGCGCGCTCGGCGATCCAGTCGATCACCTGCTCCTCCATCACACGGTTCTGCAGACCAGACATCAGCTGGGGGTCGTTGCGGTACATCTCAATGACCTGCTCCGGCTCTTCGTAGGTCGAGGCGATCAGACGCATCGTTTCGTTCAGACGCTTCGGCTCCAGGCGCAGATCGTTGCTGCGGGCCACTTCGCCGACCACCAGGCCGACCAGCACGCGCTTGGCAGCGGCGTCCTTGAAGCCTTCGTGGGCGTCGGCCGGGATCTCGCCCGGGTTGCGACCGCTGCGGCGGATCTGCTCGACCTGCTGGGCCAGCATGGCGCGGGCTTCGTTCTCGACCAGGCGCGGCGGCATTTCCACCGATGCGTAGGCCGCGATCAGCTGCTCGCCGACTTCACGACGCAGGCGGTTCATCAGTGCACCCTTCAGCTCACGCTCGAGGTTGGCGCGGATGTCGCTGCGGAACTGCTCGACGTCGCCGCCCTTCACACCGAAGCTCTTGATGAAGGCTTCGTCGACCGCCGGGACGACCGGCTCGGAGACGTCGGTGACCTTGACGGTGACCTGCACCGTCTTGCCCGCCAGCGCCGGCACGCGCCAGTCGGCCGGGAACTCGACGTCCAGGGTCTTTTCTTCATCCTTGGCCAGGCCGACCAGGCCCTGCTCGATGGTTTCGAACATCATGCCCTGGCCGAGCACGATGCTGCCCTTCTCGGTGCCCTCGACCGGCAGGCGCTCTTCACCAGCCTGCGACCAGGTTTCCAGTGCGACCAGATCGCCGTCCTGCGCGCCACGGGTGACCGGGCTCCAGCTGCGGCGCTGGGTCTGCAGGTTCTCGATCATCTGATCGATGTCGGCATCATTGATTTCGGCGGTGTGGCGCACGACGGTCAGCTTGCTGACGTCGATGTCACCGAAGTCCGGCACCACTTCGACGGTGGCCACGAAGGAGAATTCACCCTCCTCGCCCTTGTCGATGCGCGGGCTGCCGACGATGCGCAGGTCGTGCTCACGCACGGCGGCATCGAAGGTTTCGCGCAGCAGGCCGTCCAGCGCCTCGCCACGGACCTGCGCGCCGAAGCGCTGCTCGATCACCTTGGCCGGCACTTTGCCCGGACGGAAACCCTTGATGCGGGTGGTACGGGCGATTTCGCCCAGGCGGCCGTTGATGTGGCTCTGCAGACGGTCTTCCGGCAGCGAGAAGCTCAGGCGGCGTTCCAGGTTGCCGATGGTTTCGATCGAAGCTTGCATGTTGACTCCTGCCACCGACGGCGCATGGGCCCCCGGCTCGATGATGGATGAAACGGTTGTAAGGACACGACGTCGATGACGCGCCTGCTTGCCGCAGCCCTTTAGTTTCGCCCAATTCGGGCGGCGCCGCCAGCAGGGTCGGGTACAGGGAGGGGCGCGGCGCCCGATGGGGCGGGGAGACGGGCCGGCCTGGTGCGAAAGGGGGGACTCGAACCCCCACGCCTTGCGGCACTGGAACCTAAATCCAGGGCGTCTACCAATTCCGCCACTTTCGCGTGGCCGGCACAGGCGCTCATTGTTGCAGGCGGGGACGACAAGGGGAAGGCCTGCACAAAGCTGAACCCGCCTGGAGACCGATAAAACCGGCCCGGGTGCGTATCGTCGCCCAGGCCGGCCCCGGTCAGTGCGCGGGCTTGGCGGGCATTGCCGCGCCACCATCATCGGCGGTGGCGGCGTCGACCTTGCGGATCTGCAGCGTCGAGCCGTCTTCAGAACGCTTCATTTCCATCGCATCGGCAGGTGCCGCCTGCCCTGCACTCTCGGCCGGCCCCATCATCATCGCGTCGACCGGCTGCGCAGCAACATGGTCTGCATCGGCAGACCGCTCGACCGGCTGCGCATGATCCGGTGCTGCCACCGCTGGGGCCGCATCGTCCGCCTTGCATGCTGACAGCGCAACCACCAATCCGCCGCACAGCACCATACCCACAACACGCGTATTGACTGCCATCGAACCACTCCTCATGCATGCGCCATTGCGCGGAATTTCCATTGGGAGCGATACGGCCAGCGATTGGTGAGATACAGCGCACAGCATTGAAAATGCCGATGTCGCGTTTGACGCGGGTTTCAGTGTTGCTTCATCAGAAGGCCCTCGCCCCGCATGGATGGTGCGGGGCGTGCGGCCGTGCTCCACGCAGGCGCGAGGTCTGCGGCGTTGCCGCAGGCAAGAAAAAAGCCACTTGGCGGACCAAGTGGCTTTCGTCTGGTGGGCTGTCAAGGATTCGAACCTTGGACCTATTGATTAAGAGTCAACTGCTCTACCAACTGAGCTAACAGCCCGTAAATCGGGGGGCGAATTATGACGCGATCCGCGCGTGAGGTGCAAGAACTTTTTTCACCGTGATCGAAATGCATGTCACGGAGGAGGCCACACCACGCCACGTGCGGAATGGGATCGGCCACTGTGTTGCAGAAAGAAAAAAGCCACCGGGCGGACCCGATGGCTTCTGTCTTGGTGGGCTGTCAAGGATTCGAACCTTGGACCTATTGATTAAGAGTCAACTGCTCTACCAACTGAGCTAACAGCCCTTGAAACTCAGACGCACATTGTAACGTGCTTTCTGTTTATTGCAATACCGTTTCGGCCATGCCGATGCGGTTGAATCAGTGGGGTGGCTGAGGGGATTCGAACCCCCGACCACCGGAATCACAATCCGGTACTCTAACCAACTGAGCTACAGCCACCACTGAAACTTTCGTTTCCCCGCCGATGCTGCCGGCGCTGAAACTTGATACGTTGCCCGAGGACTGTCACCGAAGTTCCGATCCGCCGAAGCGAGTCCGACATTCTGGTGGAGTCTCCATGCTTTTGCAAGCACTTCTTCACATCCGCCGGTGACCTGCGGGTGAACCGCGCCAATGGCGCGCCCGACAGGAATCGAACCTGTAACCGCCGGCTTAGAAGGCCGGTGCTCTATCCAGTTGAGCTACGGGCGCCCGAACCGGAACGGTGTCCAATCCGACGTGACGTGGGATTGGTCGGGGTAGAGGGATTCGAACCCCCGACATCCTGCTCCCAAAGCAGGCGCGCTACCAGACTGCGCTATACCCCGGTGTTGCAATCCCCTCGGGCCAGGCCCGCGGAGTTGGCCATTGTCGCCAAGCATGCACCGCACGTCAACGCAAACCGCGCGGGCCCGGACAGTGCCACGGCATCGCAGGCGGTCATCGGCTATGCTCGCGGTCATCGGCCGGATGGCCGGAACGTTCCCTCATTCGCACGGAGATCTCGCATGCGCAGCGGCAATCCGGCTCTTTCCGAGTCGACTTTCCTCGATCTGGCCAGTGGCTCGGTGGTGACCCACCCCGACCAGGCAATGACCCTCAATGGCACCGTCAACAAGACCGGCATCCTGTTGCTGCTGACCGTGCTCACCGCGGCCTTCGCCTGGAACCAGACCGTGGACGACTACGGCCAGGTGATGGCCGGCGCCAAGTTGTACGCCATCGGCGGCGCGATCGGCGGCCTGCTGCTGGCACTGGTCACCGTGTTCAAGAAGGAATGGTCGCCGGTCACCGCGCCACTGTACGCGCTGGTTGAAGGCCTGTTCCTGGGTGCGATTTCCGCAGTGTTCGAACTGCGCTTCCCGGGCATCGTGTTCCAGGCCGTGCTGCTGACCTTCGGCACGCTGTTCGCACTGCTGATCGCCTACCGCAGCGGCTTGATCAAGGCCACCGAGAACTTCAAGCTCGGCGTGGTCGCCGCCACCGGCGGCATCGCCCTGCTGTACCTGGCGTCGTTCGTGCTGGGCTTCTTCAACATCAACGTGCCGGTGATCCATGACGCCAGCTGGCTGGGCATCGCCTTCAGCCTGTTCGTGGTGGTGGTGGCCGCACTGAACCTGGTGCTGGATTTCGACTTCATCGAAACCGGCGTGGCCCAGCGCGCGCCGAAGTACATGGAGTGGTATGGCGCATTCGGCCTGATGGTGACCCTGGTCTGGCTGTACGTGGAATTCCTGCGCCTGTTGTCGAAGATCCAGCAGCGCTGAGCAGGTCCAAGCAGTAAACGACAAGCCGCGATCCGCGAGGGTCGCGGCTTTTTCTTTCTACGGAATCACCCACCATGGCCGACCACTGCCCTCCCCGCTTTCACAGCTACCGCCCGGCTGACGGCCACCGCCTGCCGCACGATCCTTTCAACGCCATCATCGGTCCGCGCCCGATCGGCTGGATTTCCAGCTGCGATGCCGATGGCAACGTGAACCTGGCGCCCTACAGCTTCTTCAACGCCTTCAACTACACGCCACCGATCATTGGTTTCAGCAGCCAGGGCCGCAAGGACTCGCTGCGCAACATCGAAGCCACCGGGCAGTTCGTCTGGAACCTGGCGACGTTCGACCTGGCCGACGCGATGAACGAAACCTGCCGTGCAGCGCCCGCCGAGGTCGACGAATTCGTATTGGCCGGCCTGACCCCACTGGCGTCGGAGCAGGTTGCAGCGCCGCGCGTGGCGCAGAGCCCGGTGAGCATGGAGTGTCGTTGCACCCAGATCGTGCGCCTGCGCGATATTGCCGGCAACGACACCAACGGCTGGCTGGTACTGGGGGAGGTCGTTGCGGTGCACATCGACACGCGCCTGCTTGTCGATGGCATTTACGACACCGCGTCCAGCGATACCATCCTGCGCGGTGGCGGGCCAGCCGACTACTTCAGGATTACCGCGGCGCAGCGGTTCCGGATGATGCGGCCGGGCTGAAACAGCACCGCATCCACGCATGACGTGGATCTACCGGCCATAGTGTGCCGCCAGGTGATCAACCAGCGCGCGCACTTTCGGCGCCAGCGCGCGTGCATGCGGATACAACGCGACGTAGCGGCGCATGCCGCCGTGCCAGGTCGGCAGCACGCGGATCAGGCGACCGGCGCGCAGGTCTTCCTGCACGGTAAGCTCGGTGAACAAGGTGATGCCCATGCCGGCCAGCACGGCGGCATACAGTGCCGGGGTGGCATCCACGCGCAGGCGCTGGCCGGTCTCCAGCTCGGCGCTCGCGCCGCGCAGGCCGTGCAGTTGCCAGGGCGCCATTGCAGCGGTTGGACTGAATGCCAGCAACGCGTGCCGCTGCAGATCGACGGGCTGCCGCGGCAGGCCATGCCGTGCCAGATAGGCCGGTGCGGCGACAAGGATGCGCGGGCAGCACGCCAGTTCCCGGGCAACCAGCTGGCTGTCTGGCAATGAGGGCGCAATACGCAGGGCGAGATCGAAGCCGCCGCCAACCACGTCGACAAGCTGGTCATCGGCAGACAGATCCAGTGCCACCTGCGGGTAGCGCTGCAGGAAGGGCGGCAACCAGTGTGGCAACTCCTGACTCGCGACCACCTGCGGCACGCTGATCCGCAATCGCCCGCTGGGCTGGGCCTGGCCGACCCGTGCGCGGTCGTCGGCGGCCTCCAGGCGGTCGAGCAGCGCCACCGCCTCGCGGTAGTAGTCCCGCCCGGCCTCGGTCAGCGACAGCCGCCGGCTGTTGCGATCCAGCAGCCGCACCTGCAGGTGATCTTCCAGCTGCCGCAGTTGCCGTGACATTGCCGAATGGGTGGTGCCCAGCCGCTCCGCCGCAGCGGTGAAGCTGCCCGCATCGACGATGGCGCGCAGCGCGCGCAGGGCGGCGAAATGGTCCATCGACGGGCGGCTCCAATGAAAACGGGGCCCGCCGGATGCGGGCCCCGCCAGCTTAGCAAGCCATCCGGCCGGGACGGCCCGGTGCTTACTTCCTGGCTGCCACCGGCAGCGCCAGGATTGCATCGGTACTCATCACATCGCCGAAGGTGTCTTCGATCTGTGCCAGGGTCGCTTCATGCAGCGCGCGATGGCCGATGGACCGGCCGCCGGCCAGATCCAGGTCGCGGCTGGCGGTGGCGTCGGCGTCCACGATCACCCGGTAGCCACGCGGCGCAGCGGCGGCATCGCGGGCGGCACCGGCCACGCAGGCATGGGTCTGCAGGCCGGTGACGATCAGGGTATCGATGCCGGCGTCCTTCAGCACCTTGTCCAGCACTGCTGCCGAGGCGCCAGCGAACACGCTGACGTTGTCCTTCTGCACCACGGTCTCGCCCTGGCGCGGCTGCATGTCGCGATGGAAAGCAGCGTTGATGCTGCCCTGTGCGAACAGCGGTGCGCCGGCCGGCAGCACGTGCTGCACATGGATCACGCGGATGCCGTTGGCATCGGCAAAGTCGATCACGCGGCGGGTCTGGCGCAGCGCGGCCACGCCATCGGGAATGACCATGCGGCCACCGGCGAAGCCCGGGGCGGCGCTGGCGTCGAAGTACTCGTTCTGGAAATCGATCACCAGTACCGCGGTCCTGGCGGCGTCCAGCGATGCCGCCACCGGGGCACCGGCCATATGGCGGATGGTGGGATGGGCCGGCTCGGCAGCGACGACCGGGACGGTGGCGGCCATGCCGATCAGGCTGGCCAGGCCGAAAGCAGTGAGGTTCATGGTCAAGCTCCTGTGCGGTTGAAAGTGGGCACAGGATGCGCAACGGATGACGCACGAACCAGCCGCCCCTGAGCACATCATCTGTGCGGTTCTCGCACAGATCGTTTTGCTTGGAGATGCCGTCATCCACGCATGGCGTGGATCTATCGGCCGGTGAAACGCAACGGGGCGCCCGAAGGCGCCCCGCTGTGGTTCCGTCCGAGGATCGCCGGCCGCTTACAGGCGGGTAGCGATGGCCTTGGCGAAGCTCATGGTGGTGCCGGTGCCGCCCAGGTCGCCGGTCAGCGAATCCTTGGCTTCCATGGTGGCCACGATGGCCTTGCGCAGGCGCTCGGCGTTTTCCGGCTGGCCAACATGGTCCAGCATCTGTGCCGCTGCCAGCAGCAGTGCGCACGGATTGGCCTTGCCCTGGCCGGCGATATCCGGCGCGGTGCCGTGCACGGCCTCGAAGATCGCCGCGTCCTTGCCGATGTTGGCACCCGGGGCCAGGCCCAGGCCGCCCACCAGACCGGCACACAGGTCGGAGATGATGTCGCCGAACAGGTTGGTGGTAACGATCACGTCGAACTGCTCCGGACGCATCACCAGCTGCATGCAGCAGTTGTCGACGATCATTTCCTGGAACTCGATGTCCGGGTACTGCGCGGCCACTTCACGGGCGACGTTCAGGAACAGGCCCGAGGTCGACTTGATGATGTTCGCCTTGTGCACCGCGGTGACCTTCTTGCGGCCGACACTGCGGGCCAGCTCGAAGGCGTAGCGCACGATGCGCTCGGAGCCCTTGCGGGTGATGCGGGTGCCCGAGAAGGCGGTCTCGCCGTCGGCGGACACTTCCTGGCCTTCTGCCAGATAGGCGCCTTCGGTGTTCTCACGAACGGTGATCAGGTCGACGTTGTCGAAACGCGACTTGGTGTTCGGGAAGGTGTGGGCCGGACGCACGTTGGCGTACAGGTCGAAGTGGCGACGCAGGCTGACGTTGATGGAGGTGAAGCCACCACCGACCGGCGTGGTCAGCGGGCTCTTCAGCGCGATCTTGTTGCGTGCGATCGACTCCAGGGTGACCGCCGGCATCAGGTCACCGTGCTTTTCCAGGGCCACCAGGCCTGCGTCGGCATCTTCGTACTCCAGGCCAGTGTTGAGCTGGTCGAGCACGTAGAGGGTGGCGTCCATGATTTCCGGGCCAATGCCGTCGCCGCGGATGACCGTAATTTTCTGCGTCATTGATCGATGTTCCGAACAGGGGGAAAAACGCCGTCCGGACGTGCCCGGAAACGCCGGCGCAAAGGAAGTTTCACCCGCAATTATGCCTGAGCCGGGGCCGAGGTCCCAAATAGACCATGGTCCCAGTCCCCGGCTCAGGCAGAATTGCCCGCGCCTTCCACCTTATCCCCGCGCCTGTCGGCGCGCCCCTTTGAACAAACCGCTCTGCGGTTTGCCCGCGCATCCCTCCTTATCCCCGCGCCTGTGGGCGCGCCCCCTTGAACAACAAGGGGGCTCTTGGGCTGGGGGATCGCGGGAAAGGCCTCTCCCCGCGCGCGCCCGGCGGCTTTTCGTTCAGGTGCTCGCCGGGCATGGCCCGGCGCTACCTTAATGCGCGTGTGCTTCGGGGGCGGCGGCGCCACCTTCCAGCTGGTCGAGGAAATCGACCGCGCGGCGCAGGTGCGGGATGACGATGGAACCGCCGACCACCAGGCCGACCGAGAAGGTTTCGAAGAACTCCTCGCGGGTCACGCCGGCGTCCTTGCACTGGGCCACGTGGTAGCTGATGCAGTCATCGCAGCGCAGCACCATCGAGGCCACCAGGCCCAGCAGCTCCTTGGTCTTCACATCCAGCGCGCCGGCCTGGTAGGTCTGCGTGTCCAGCGCGAAGAAGCGCCGCACCACCTGGTTGGGCTCGCCCAGGATGCGTTCGTTCATGCGCTTGCGGAAGTCGGTGAACTCGGCGATGCGGCCCTTGCTGCCGTCGTCGGCCGCGCTCATGCCTGTCCCTGCCCGGCCAGCAGCGGCTCGAGCTTGCCCTCGCGGTGCAGGGCCATCATGTCGTCGTAGCCGCCCACGTGGACGTCTCCGACGAAGATCTGCGGCACGCTGGTACGGCGGGTCTTGGCCATCATCTTCTCGCGCTCGACCGGATCCAGGTCGATGCGGACCTCGGTCCACTGCTGGCCCTTGCTCTTGAGGAAGTTCTTGGCGGCCACGCAGTACGGGCAGACGGCGGTGGAATAGATGGTGATGGCGGGGGTAGCGCCGGTGGGCTGGGCTGTCACGGGAAACTCCACGATGGATCGACGGTCCATATATGGTACCGGTGCGCTGGAATTTCCACGCCACGCCCGCAACACTGTGGATTAACGAATGGTTGCCCCCTGCCCTGCCACGCTGGGCAGGCCCTGTCCGAGGACTGCCTGCTTGCGACCCCTGCTGCTCACCGCCGCCCTGACCCTGGCCCTGGCCGCCCCGCTGGCACAGGCCCAGGAAAAGCTGCCCGACATCGGCTCCTCGGCCGGCGAGCTGCTGACCCCGGCCCGCCAGGCCGAGTACGGCGCGATGATGCTGCGCGAGCTGCGCAACTACGGCTACCTGCTGGACGATCCGCTGGTGAACGACTGGCTGCAGACCATGGGTACCCGGCTCGGCTCCAACAGCGACCAGCCGCGCCAGCCCTACACCTTCTTCGTGATGAAGGACCGCCAGATCAACGCCTTCGCCACGCTGGGCGGCTACATCGGGGTCAACGCCGGCCTGGTGCTGACCGCCGAACGCGAAGACGAAGTGGCCGCCGTGCTGTCGCACGAAATCGCCCACGTCACCCAGCAGCACGTGCTGCGCGGGGTCGAGCGCGCGCAGCGCGACCAGATCCCGATCCTGCTGGGCATGCTGGCGGCGGTGGTTGCCGCCCAGGCCAGCAACAGTTCTTCTTCGGGCAACGCGACCATGGCTGCGATCAGCTCGGGCATGGGCCTGATGCAGCAACGGCAGATCGACTACACCCGCTCCAACGAATCCGAAGCCGACCGGCTGGGCATCCGCACGTTGTCACGCAGCGGCTATGACGTGGATGCGATGGCCGGCTTCTTCGAGCGCATGTCCTCGGCGATGCGCGGCAACGACGGGGGCTACAGCGTTCCCGACTTCCTGCGCACCCACCCGGTCAACACCACCCGTATCAGTGAAGCCAAGGCTCGCGCCGAGCAGATGAAGAAGGACACGGTGCTGCTGACCACGCGCACCCCCGGTGGCGAGCGCAGGGAGCGGGTGGACCCGGCGGATCCGACCCTTGGCGACCCGCTGCTGCGCGGCAGCAACCCGCTGCTGCCCGGAAGCGTGCTGCGGGTACCGATCGCCCAGCTCAGCCGGGGTGCCAGTGGCGATTTCGAGTGGGCCCGCGAACGCCTGCGCGTGTTGAGCGCCGACAGCACGCCGGAGCTGGAACGCGAGTACAGCGATCTGGCGCGGCGGCAGAAGGACGGCCTGAACGACGCCCAGCGCTATGGCCAGAGCCTGGCCACCATGCGCGGCGGCCGCGGCGGGGCCAGCCAGGCCCGGCAGACGCTGGCCGACCTGCTGAAAACCCACCCGGACAGTCTGTGGGTCGCCCTGGCCCTGGCCGAGGCCGAATCGCGTACCGGCCAGGCGGGCCAGGCCAATGCGCGCTTCGAGCAACTGCTGCACGACCACCCCAACAGTCGGCCGGTGGCGCTGACCTATGCCGAAATCCTGAACGAGCAGGGGGGCCGCGAGGCTGGCCAGCGCGCACAGGCGATGCTGCGCCCGCTGCTGTCGCAAAGCGGTAACGATCCGGTCTTCCAGCAACGCTACGCCCGCGCCAGCGAACTTGCCGGTGACACCGTGCGCGCCAGCGAGGCGTACGCCGAGGCGGCCTTCCTTGGCGGTCGCCCGGAACAGGCCCTGATGCAGCTGCAGGCACTCAAGCGCAACCCTGCGCTGGACTACATCGGCCGGGCACGGGTGGATGCCCGCATCGAGTCGATCACGCCCACGGTGCTGGAGCTGCGCCGACAGGGTGTGCAGGACCCGGACCTGGATCGCCGCTGAGCACGCCATGACCGGTAGATGGCAGAGATGCGAGATGTCGCCCGGCTAGTCACAAACGTGTCATCAAACCGTAGTCTACTGGCACCACTCCAGTAACTGAGCCCTACGGTGTCCTCGTGCAGAAACGCATCCTGATCGTCGACGACGAGCCCGCGATCCGCGAAATGGTCGCCTTCGCCCTTCGCAAGGGCGACTACGAACCGGTCCACGCCGGCGACGCCCGGGAGGCGCAGACGGCCATTGCCGACCGCGTTCCCGACCTGATCCTGCTCGACTGGATGCTGCCCGGTACCAGCGGCCTGGACCTGGCCCGACGCTGGCGCAAGGAAGCCCTGACCCGCGAAGTGCCGATCATCATGCTGACCGCGCGCGGCGAAGAGAACGACCGCGTCGGTGGCCTCGAAGCCGGTGTCGATGACTACGTGGTCAAGCCGTTCTCGGCACGTGAGCTGCTGGCGCGCATCCGTGCGGTCATGCGCCGCGCCCGCGACGATGACGAAGACGGCAGCGTGGCCGTCGGCCCGATCCGCATCGATGGCGCTGCCCACCGGGTGTTCGCCAACGACCAGCCGGTACCGATCGGTCCGACCGAATATCGCCTGCTGCACTTCTTCATGACCCACCCCGAGCGTGTTTATACCCGCGCGCAGCTGCTGGACCACGTGTGGGGCGGCAGCGTGTACGTGGAAGAACGCACCATCGACGTGCATATCCGCCGCCTGCGCAAGACGCTGGAACCGTTCAATGCCGAAAACATGGTGCAGACCGTGCGCGGCGCCGGTTACCGCTTCTCCACCGCCACCTGAGTCCCGTCGTGCCGGCACCGTGCACCCCACGGTGCCGGTGCCGGCAACTCTGCTATAACCCTCGGTTCACCTGCGTGAACCGCCGCAACCCACGACGAGACCGCAATGCCCCGCCACATCCGCTCTGCCTGGTTGAAGACACTGGCCACCGTGGCCACCGTGTTGCTGTTGGCCGGCCTGGTCGGATGGTTCTCTGGGCACCTGTGGCTGTGCATCGCGCTGGCCGCACTGGCCACGCTGGTGTGGCATTACTGGCGGCTGCGCCGCGTGCTGCGCCGACTGACCGCGCGCCAGCGCTGGGATACCGCTGCCGAAGGTACCGGGGTCTGGAACGAACTGGATCGCCTGCTGTACCGCAACCAGGTGGAGATGCGCGTGCGCAAGCGCCGCCTGCTGGACATGCTGCGCAGCTATCGCGCCGCGGCGGCCGCGCTGCCCGATGCGGTGGTGGTTCTGGACCGCAACAGCCAGCGCGTGCAGTGGTTCAATGAAGCGGCCACCGCCCTGCTCGGCCTGCACCACCCCGGCGACCTGGGTGAGGCGCTGGTCGAACGCCTGCAGCCGATGCCGCTGGCCCACTGGCTGGCCGGGGGCCGCAACGCCGAACCGATCCTGGATGTGCCCTCGCCGGTCGATCCGGCGATACGCCTGAACCTGCGCCTGATTCCCTATTCTTCGGACTACTGGCTGCTGATCGCCCGCGACGTCAGCAAGCTGCTGCGCCTGGAACAGGTGCGCCGCGACTTCGTGGCCAACGTTTCGCACGAACTGCGCACGCCACTCACCGTGGTCCACGGCTACCTGGACATGATGGACCCGGAGGATTTTCCCGGAACCGGACCGATGCTGGAGGAAATGCGCAAGCAGAGCCAGCGCATGGCCCAGCTGGTGGAAGACCTGTTGACCCTGTCGCGGCTGGAATCGCAGGAACACAGCGAGGCCGAGACGGTGGCCATGCAGCCGATGCTGGCCACCCTGCGCCGCGAAGCCGAGGCCCACAGCCAGGGTCGCCACCAGATCAGTATCGATGACCTGGCCGGCGTGGACCTGCAGGGCTCGACCAAGGAACTGCACAGCGCCTTCTCCAACCTGGTGACCAATGCGGTGCGCTATACCCCGGCCGGTGGCCGCGTCGCCGTTGAATTCCGTCGCGAAGGTGACGGCGCGGTGCTGGCGGTGCGTGATACCGGCTATGGCATTCCCGCCACGCACCTGCCGCGCCTGACCGAACGTTTCTACCGGGTGTCCAGCAGCCGCTCGCGCGAGAGTGGTGGCACCGGCCTGGGCCTGTCGATCGTCAAGCACATCCTCGGCCTGCACCACGCCCGCCTGGAGATCGACAGCGAAGTCGGCAAGGGCTCGGTGTTTGCCTGCCATTTCGATGCCGATCATGTACGACCCCGTGATTCCGCCCCCCTGACCTCTTTCGAAGAATGACGCCATGAGCAGCCTCGGATCCCTCCCCCTCCCCGTGAGCACGGACAGCGATCCGCTGCGCGACCCGGCGCTGTACATCAATCGCGAGCTGTCACAGCTGGACTTCAACTTCCGCGTGCTGGCGCAGGCGATGGACCCGCTGGTACCGCTGCTGGAACGGCTGCGCTTCATGTGCATCTCCTGCACCAACCTCGACGAATTCTTCGAGATCCGCGCCGCTGCAGTGCGCCACGCACAGGAGTTCGGCCTGCCGCCGGCACCGGATGGCATGAGCCCGCAGGCCATCCTCAACGCCATTCACGAACGCGCCGCCGAACTGGTGGACCTGCAGTACCGCTGCTGGAACCAGACGCTCCGCCCGGCTCTGATGGACGCCGGCATCGGTGTGCTCGGTCGCAATTCCTGGACCCATCGCCAGAAGCGCTGGCTGCGTGCCTACTTCCGCAACGAGATCATGCCGGTGCTGTCGCCGCTCGGCCTGGACCCGGTGCATCCGTTCCCGAAGATCCTCAACAAGTCGCTGAACATCGTGGTGGTGCTGAAGGGCACCGATGCGTTCGGCCGCGCCGGCCACCTGGCGATCGTGCGTGCACCGCGTTCGCTGCCGCGCATCATCCAGCTGCCGGAAAAGCTGGGCGGCCCGCAGAACTTCGTGTTCCTGTCGTCGGTACTGTCCACCTTCGTCGACGAGCTGTTCCCCGGGCTGGAAGTCCAGGGCGCCTACCAGTTCCGCGTCACCCGCAATTCCGAGCTGGTGGTGGACGAGGAGGAAGTGGAGAACCTTGCGCTGGCGCTGCGCGATGAACTGGTCGACCGCGGCTATCGGCCCGCGGTGCGGCTGGAAATTGCCCACGACATGCCGCGCGATATCGTGCGTACCCTGCTGCAGAACTTCGGCCTGACCGAGAACGCGGTGTACCGCATCGACGGCCCGGTCAACCTCAACCGCATCATCCAGCTGTACGACCTGATCGCGCAGCCGGATCTGAAGTATCCGCCGATGACCCCGCGCACCCTGCGCGACAGCGACGGCATCTTCGAAACCGTCACCCGCAAGGATCTGCTGCTGCACCATCCCTTCGATGCGTTCGCAGCCGTGCTTGACCTGATCCGCCAGGCCGCACTTGACCCGAACGTGCTGGCGATCAAGCAGACCCTGTACCGCACGGGCAAGGATTCGCTGATCGTTGATGCATTGATCCAGGCAGCGCGTGCCGGCAAGGACGTGACCGTGGTGGTCGAGCTGCGCGCGCGCTTCGACGAAGAAGCCAACCTGGGCCTGGCCGACCGGCTGCAGGAAGCCGGCGTGCAGGTGGTATACGGCGTGGTCGGCTTCAAGACCCACGCCAAGATGCTGCTGATCGTGCGCCGGGAAGGCCGCAAGCTGCGTCGCTACGTGCACCTGGGCACCGGCAATTACCACAGTGGTACGGCCCGCGCGTATACCGACCTGAGCCTGATCACCGCCGATGCGGATATCGGCAATGACGTGCACCTGCTGTTCCAGCAGCTGTCCGGGCTGGCCTCCAAGATGAAGCTCAAGCGTTTGCTGCAGTCGCCCTTCACCCTGCACACCGGCATCCTGGAACGCATCGAGCGCGAAACCCGCATCGCCGCCGCCGGGCGCCCGGCGCGGATCATCGCCAAGATGAACGCCCTCAACGAGGCGCAGGTGATCCGTGCGCTGTACGCCGCCTCGCAGGCCGGTGTGCAGATCGACCTGATCATCCGCGGTGCCTGCACCCTGCGTCCCGGCGTACCGGGGGTGTCGGACAACATCCGCGTGCGCTCGATCGTCGGCCGCTTCCTGGAACACAGCCGGGTCTACTGGTTCGGCAACGACGGTGCCCCCGAGCTCTACTGCGCAAGCGCCGACTGGCTGGAACGCAACCTGCTGCGCCGGGTGGAAACCTGCTTCCCGATCCTCGATGCGGCACTGGCCAAGCGGGTCTACCGCGAAGTGCTGCAGAACTACCTGGACGACAACCTCAACGCCTGGGAGCTGGATGCCGAAGGCATCTATCACAAGCGCACCCCGGCCCCCGACGAGGCTCCGCATTCGGCACAGATGGCGTTGATGCAGGGGCTCTGACCCGGTAGGTGCCGACCTCGGTCGGCGCGTTTGGATTCATCCACGCATGGCGTGGATCTACCGTGTCGACCAAGGTCGACCCCCACCAACAGCGGCGCAGAACGCCGTCCCGGCAGATCGCAGCGAACTGTCGAAGGCGGGGTGGGGGGGGGGGGGGGGGGGGGGGGGCGGCGGAGGGGGGGGGCCTGCGGGCGACCGCGCGCGGTGG